>JBFWYF010000135.1:0-11521 GCA_050186685.1 Pirellulaceae bacterium | reverse complement strand
GCCATCGTGGTGGCGTCGTAACTCATTCGGTCAAGGAGCGTATCATGAGGCGAACGTTGGCTCTCGCCGCACTACTGTGCTGGGCGACTCAGTGCGTCGTGGCTGCAGAAAGCAAGTATGGTCTGAAGGAAGGAACACCGGATATCCAATCGGCGGGCCCCCTGGGGTTCGGGCCGGACGGCATTCTCTTGGTGGGCGACACACAGCTCGCCGCCATCTTCGCGATTGACACAGGCGACAAGTCGGGCGACCCGTCGGGCGCGAAGATCCAGGTGGAAAATGCCAGCGAAGCGATCGCCGGGTTGCTGGGCGTTCAGCCTCGTGACGTCATGATCAATGACTTGGTCGTGAACCCCGCCAGCGGCAATGCGTACCTGTCGGTTTCCCGCGGTCGTGGGCCCGATGCAGCACCCGTGTTGCTGAAGGTCGACAGCTCGGGCAAGTTCTCGGAAGTGTCCTTGAAGAACGTACCGTTCGCCAAGGCCGCACTGCCGAACCCACCCGCACCGGGTGGCGAAGGTCGCAACAACCGCCGGGCGATGGCGATCACCGACATCGCCTACGTAGATGGGCAGGTATTCATTGCCGGTCTGTCGAACGAGGAATTTGCGTCGAACCTGCGGTCCATTCCGTTCCCCTTCCAGAAGGTCGACTCGGGAGCGAGCGTCGAGATTTACCACGGTGCCCATGGCGCTTATGAAACGCGCTCGCCGGTTCGCACGTTTGCCCCGTTCACGATCAAGGGCGAAGCCCACCTGCTGGCGGCTTATACTTGCACGCCGCTGGTCAAGTTCCGTGTGGCGGAACTGAAGAGCGGGCAGAAGGTCAAAGGGACGACGATCGCCGAGCTGGGCAATCGTAACAACCCGCTCGACATGATCGTGTACCAGAAGGACGGCAAGGACTACTTGCTGATCGCGAATACGGC
Organism: Pirellulaceae bacterium; assembly: GCA_050186685.1. Taxonomy (GTDB): domain Bacteria; phylum Planctomycetota; class Planctomycetia; order Pirellulales; family Pirellulaceae; genus CAZFLF01. Next base: position 10,593 of record JBFWYF010000135.1, on the reverse strand, counting down.
TCGCGGCGTGATGAAAGTGTCGACCGATAATGCGGCCGATCAGACGCCGATCACCGAACGCGTGAATGGCACGCTGGGCCTGAAGTATGACACCATCGCCGATCTGAAGGGGGTCCAGCAACTGGACCGGCTGAATGATCGCATGGCCGTCGTTCTCATCCAGAACGAGGCGGGCGACCAGCAGATCAAGACGGTGCCGCTGCCCTAGGCATCCCCAGATGGGTTCCCGATCGAACGGGAATTCGTCGACTGTCAAGAGTCCACCAAGAAGGCTAATTACCGGGCTGGGGCGGCAGCGCCCCAGCCTTTTTTTCGTTCTGTCTTGCGAGGACATGCTGGTGAATCCGACGAGACGTCTGAGGACAAAGTGGTGGCTGCTGGCCTTGTCGCCGTGCCTGTTGTCGTCGGCCACGATCGCCGCCGACCTCTCGATTCAGATGGAGCCGTTATCGCCGGCGGACCGGTTCGCCGTCCGATTCCTTGTCCGTGGGCTTCCGGGCGACTTGCTCGCGAAGCTCGAGCGGGAGTCGCTGGCCACCGAGACGTGGCAGCAGGCGTTTGGTATTTTCACGGTCGTGAACGGTAAGCCGGCCCAGTCGGCCATGTTAGGCGAATATGGCCTGGTCGGCGGCGCCTTGCAGTTTGTGCCGCGTTTTCCACTACGTCCGGGCATGACCTATCGCGCGGTACTCGATCCCGAGCAGCTGCCGGCGCTCCGGACTGCCGGCCTGGCGCGAGTCGAGCGGGAATATCCGATTGCGGCGCGCGATCCTTCGCCGCCCACGCGGCTGACGCATATCTTTCCCACCGCCGAAGTTGTTCCGGAAAACCTACTCAAGTTCTACCTGCATTTTTCGGCTCCCATGAGCCGCGGCGAGGCGTACCGCCGCATTCAGCTACTGGACGACAAAGGGCAACCGGTCACGGCACCGTTCCTGGAACTGGGCGAGGAATTGTGGTCGCCGGACGGGAAACGGTTTACGCTCTATTTCGACCCGGGCCGGATCAAGCGCGGGCTGCAACCGCGGGAGCTGTTCGGCCCCGCGCTGCTGGAGGGGCACTCTTACACGCTGGTCGTTCATCGCGAATGGGTCGACGCGAACCAGCAGCCGCTGGTCGAGACAGTGCGCAAGCCTTTCCGCGTGGTAGCGCCGGATGATGTTCAGCCCCAGCCCGGCCGCTGGAAGCTGACGGCACCGGCTGCGGGCACCCGCGCACCGCTGCGCGTTGCCTTCGACGAAGCGCTCGACGCGGCGATGCTCCAGCGCGTGCTGGAGGTGCGAGATGCGCGGCAGCGTCTCGTGGCCGGCGAGGTGCGCGTCGCTCAGCAAGAACGACTGTGGACGTTTGAACCCGCGCAACCCTGGTCGGCAGGCACACATTATCTGTCCACTGCGACCACGCTGGAGGACCTCGCGGGCAACAGCATTGGCCGGCCATTCGAGGTGGACGTGTTCCGTCCCGCGAATCCTCAGCTGGAACAGGAAGTCGTGCAGCTGCGATTCCAGGTGGAGTCGCTACCGGCGTCACGCGTCACGGAGTAGTCGGCTCAGCTAGTCACGGGCGGAGCGTCTGAATCAGGGCCCAGGTTGCCCAGCCGGTCGTGGACACCCTGTGGGCATAGCTTTCGCGACCGGCGGGCCGAGTCGTTTCGGGCCAGCTGCCGTCGGAAAGCTGCAGTCGCACGAGGAAGTCCCGCCCGCGTCGGATCGGTTCGTCCCAGCCGTCCGCACGGGACTCCACCAGGGCCACCAGCACGAGGGCCGTGTCGAACGACTCCGCCGCCGAATTGGCGTACTGTCCCCAGCCACCGGCGGGGTCTTCCCCGGTCTGGAGGATTTTGAGGCACCGAGCGCGCTGGCCTCGGGCCGCTTCGTCCGTGGCCGTTCCGACACCCAGCAGAGTTGCCGCTGCGTTCATGACGGATTGGGGGTGGGTGGTGCGCAGCCACCGGTCGGCTGCCTCCCTGGGTTGCGCGAACTGGCCGTTGTCCAAAACACGGAGGGCGCGCACCGCCATGGCCGTCGCCAGCGTCCGGCCATAGGTGATCGGCGAGCCGGGCTCGTCGGCTCCGACGAACTCCCACGATCCATTCGCCACCTGGTCCTTGCTCAACAATTGCCCGCCGGCGTGCCGGGCGCCGGCACTTGGCACGAGCCCCGTGTCGACGGCCGCGCTCAGCGCGACAGCGAACTGCAGCCGCGCGAGCGACGTATCATTGAATTCGCCCTGGGGACCGTTCCCTTCCCACCGGTCTGGATGGGACAGGAAGTCCGCCGTGTCTTGGTAGACGAGCGGATCGACGGAGAATCCCGCATGCCGGGCAGCGAACAGGGCTCGCGCGGCATCGCCGTTGTTGTGACACGAGAAACAGGCATGGTCTTTCCGCCAGCTGGAGACTTCTCGACTCAGGAATGCGACGGCCCGGCGGATGGCCAGTCGACTCGGATCGGCCGGCCGCGGCACTTGGTCCTGGGCTGCAATCGGCCCAAAGGAACCCAGGCAGACGAGCAGCACGAGGCAGCGAGGATCCGAGGCGATGCGTGGCATGAAATGAACTCCTGTTGCAATACGGCCACGTCACGGCCGGAAAAACGCAGTCCCCGCGGCCGACGGGCGTTGTCTCGCGACGCGAAGGGGGCTACAGTTCCTCGTAGCCTTCGCAGCTCCTGACATGGTATCGCCAAGTCCCGGTCGGCGCAAACGCCTGTCCGGCATGCCGCCCGCTTGGCCGCGCGGCACCGCCCCTTTACTCCAACCTGGTACGTCGCGGCCGGCAGCCGTTGTTCTCGCCCATGCACTCTGGAACACGTGACGCCCCCTTTCTTCCTCTGCTCGTGACCGGCATCGCTGGCGTCGCGGGCTATAACGCCTTTCGCTTCTTCCGGGAGCGTTACGGGGAACAGGTGATCGGTACGCGCCGGCGGGACAACTGGCGGTTGGCCGGGCCGGGCATTGTGGCATGCGATGCCGACGATCGGGACGAACTGAGACGTCTTTTCGACCGTTACGAGTTTCGGTCGGTACTGAACGCCGAAGGTTCGTGCAAATTGAAGTCGTGTGAGCTCGATCCTGCCATGGCGCATCGGGTGAACGTGCTCAGCGTACGGAACCTGGTCGAGTTGCTGGCCGGCACCGACGCGCGGCTGATCCATTTGTCGATCGATCTCGTTTTCTCGGGGACCCGCTACGGCGGGCACGTCGAAACGGACGAGACGGATCCGGTGACCGTCTATGGCGCCACGATGGTACAGGGCGAGCAATGCGTGAGGGATCACAAGCCCGATGCCTGCATTCTGCGGATCTCGCTGCCTATGGGAATCAGTTTCAATGGTCACGCCGGTGCAATCGACTGGATCCAATCTCGTTTTCGCCAGGGGAAGCCCGCCACGTTGTATTTTGACGAGGTCCGCTCGCCGACGTACACCGATTGCCTCAATCGCCTGTTTGCGACTTTATTGACCGGGGAAACGGCCTCGGGACGACTTGGTTCGTCGGATCGCATGACCACGTTGCTGGAGGGTTTGTTCCATGCCGGTGGTCCGCGAAAGCTGAGCCTGTTCCAGATCGCCCAGATCGTGAACCGGATTGGCGGCTATGATCCGCGTCTGCTGATGGGGTGTCCACGAGCGGCGGCGGGACCGATTCCGCCCCGCGCGGGTGACGTGACGCTGTGTAGCGATAAACTGATTGGCGCGCTGGGCTACGACCCCTTCGATCCCTGGCCGCTATGGGACGAACACGCGCCGGACCATGCGGAATGGCATTTTGAGCGTCCGCGCGACGAGGGAGGTTCCGCCGAACTTCTGAGCCGCGTACTCTATCGGAATCCCTCCGTGGCAGACTGGAATTGGCAGCCTTGTTGACGTTCGAGTACATTGTGGACGGTCAGGGGGAGGCTGGATTTTGGCGATGGGCAGCAAATAGAATGCAATGGGCATTCCGGGAGTTCAACTAGAACGCCATGGCATTTCTCAGGGCCACGAAAGGCCTGACGCCGGGCAGCGTTTGTAAGCTCAAACCTGGCCGCAATACCCTGGGCCGCAATGCGAAGCATTGCGATGTCGTGCTCCAGCACTACACGGTCAGCCGGGAACATGCCTTGATCCAGGTGACCCAGGAAGGAACGTTCATCGAGGACCTGGGCAGCCGCAATGGAGTGCTGGTGAACGGCAAACCGCTTGTGGCTGGTCATTCCGGGCGCCGACGGCTGGCCCCCCGCGATCGTATCGAACTGGCCGCGTTCGAGTTCGTGTTCCACGAGGATGCAACGACGGATGCGCTGTCCATTGTGGACGAGACCCGGAACGGTTCGAGCATTATCTCCACGGTCGACATCGGTTCCGACAGTTCGCACGAAACCTTGAAGCAGGCGCTGGCCGGAGTTCCGTCCGCTACGACGGCGGATTTCGACTCCCGCCGGACCGCCGAGCTGATGGGTTCCACGCTGGGTGTTTCCAACAGCACCTGGGACCGCTTGAAGGCCGTGCTGGCGATCATGGAGCAGACGTCCGGAACGATCGACGCGTCGGAGGCACCGCGTTTGATCCTGGACAGCCTGTTCCGCGCGTTCCCGCAGACAGAGTCCGGTTGCGTATTAATGCGCGACGACTCGCCGCAGGGCTTCACGCCGGTGGCCACCAAGGTGACGCAGGGCCTGCGCGCTGCGCCGTCCATCAGCCAGGCCGTGCTCCAATTCGTGGTGCGGACGAAAAAGGGAGTGCTGTCCGGCGAGGCCGGCAGTGACGAAGCCTTTTCGTTGAGCGAAAGCGCCGCGAACCTTCGATTCCGCTCCGTGATGTGCGTGCCGCTGCTCGACATGACGGGGATGGTGCTGGGCGTAATCGAGCTGGAAACCAGCCGTACTCGGACTCAGTACACGAATGCCGACCTGGCGGTCCTGGGCGGGGTGGCTCGCCATCTGGCGATTGTGGTCGAGAATGCCCAACTGCATTCCGCGACGCTGCGAGCTCAGCGCGATGAATACGAAGCGAGGTTTCGTCGGCTGATCGAAGGTTCGATTCAGGGTGTGCTGATCCATCAGGACTTTGAGCCGCTCTTCGTGAACGAAGCCTGGGCGGCGCTCCATGGGTACACCGCCGACGAAGTGCAGGATATGGACTCGATCCTGCCGCTGATCGATCTGGCCGACCGCGAGCAGGCTTGCCAGCGCAATCGCGACCGCGCCGCGGGACGCGAGGTGCCGGCGCGATGGGAGTTTCGTGTCCGCCGCAAAGACGGCACCATGATCTGGCTCGAGGAGTTCGCCACCTCGGTCGCCTGGGAGGACGGTCCTGCCGTTCAGAGTACGGTCGTCGACCTGACCGAGCGCAAGCATGCGGAATGGGTACAGCAGCGCGCACGCGACGAGCTGGAAGAGCGCGTCAACGAACGAACGAAGGAGCTGGCCGAAGCGAACCGGCAATTGGGAGAGTCGTTCGCTCTCTACCACTCGCTGGTAGATCACATTCCCCTGTGCGTGATCCGCAAGTCTACGGACGGTCATTTCACCTTCGTCAACGAGGCAATGTGCCACCTCTTCCGTTGCTCCGCCGAACAACTGCTGGGCAAGACCGACTTCGACTTTTTCGAACCGGACCAGGCGGACAAGTACCGCGCCGACGACGAACAGGTGATGCGGACTAGGAAGCAAATGGAACTGTTCGAGAACGTACCCTTGCCGACCGGCGAAGTGCTCCGCATTCACACCCTGAAAACACCCATCCTCGATACCGCGGGAGACGTTCAAGGCACTCAGCTGATTTTCTGGGACATCACCGCCCAGAAGCGGATGGAGGACGAGCGCAACCGGTATGCCAGCGAGTTGGAGCGCAGCAACCGGGATCTCGAACAGTTCGCCTACGTCGTATCGCATGACTTGCGCTCGCCGCTGCGGACCATCACCAGCTACTGCCAGATGCTGCAGAAGCAGTCGCTGGAGCGGCTGAATGAAGAAGATCGAGAATACCTGTCGTGTGCTATCGACGGTGCCAAGCGGATGAAACGCCTGCTCGACGACCTGCTCGAATACTCGCGCGTGTCCACCGCTCCACGCGAGCTGACCGAGGTGGATATGGAAAAAGTCCTGCAGGCGGTACTCAGCAATCTGGCGGCCCCGATCCGAGATAACGGAGCCGTCGTTACACACGATCCTTTGCCCAAAATCCAGGGTAATGCGACGCAGCTGCTGCAGCTGTTACAAAACCTGATCGACAACGCACTGAAATACCGCCAGCCGTCTGCCCCGCGCATCCATGTCGGCGCCGAGCGACTGACGGATGCCTGGCAGTTCAGCGTGCGGGACAACGGCGAGGGAATCGATCCCCGCCAGGTTGATCGGATCTTTCAGATTTTCCATCGCTTGCACGCCGATGCCAGGCACCCCGGTGCGGGCATCGGACTCTCGATCTGCAAACGCATCGCGGAACATCACGGCGGCCGGATCTGGGCCGACTCGCATCCTGGCGAGGGCAGCATCTTCCGGTTTACCATTGCGGATCGACACCCAGCTACCGGATGTGTTCCATGTCGATAACCACTGGCCATTCGGCCGATGACCATTCAACCACCGTCGCGCAACTGCGAGATGTAGTGCGATCGTTCGTCGCGGAACGCCAGTGGCAACAGTTCCACGCTCCCAAGAACCTGAGCATGGCGCTCGCCATCGAGGCGGCTGAATTAATGGAGCATTTCCAATGGGTGACGGTCGAGGACTCGCGCGCCATCGGTGCGACGCCGGAGCGTCAGACGGCCGTCGAGCAGGAGTTGGCCGATGTCCTGTGTTACGTTCTGGCGCTGGCCAATGAGCTGCAGGTGGATCTTACGCAGGTCGTGCGGGCGAAAATGGAGCTGAACGCGCGCAAGTATCCCATCAACGAGATCCGCGGGCGTTATGGGCATGACGATCCGCGACCTGCTGCTACCTAGTCCCCGGCCGTCGCCGGTCCGGGTGATTTGCAACGCCCGGGTGGGCAAGTACAATGGCGGCGATTTGAGCGAATGGCGTGTGACCGTCGATTCGAGGTCGCGTTCTGCGGCTGCGAGGGCGCACGACATGGGAGGGCGAAGCAGAGTCTCTCGGTCGAAACGCTCTGGTGCTCGGTGCCAGAACGGCTCGTCTGTTGGCTGGAACGTTTCCTTCCGGAACGATGCAAGTGCAGGTGATCTGCGCGCGTGATGACTCGTACGGTTCACGTCGCCAGACCCTGCGTTTGGCCCGCATGGGCCTCATCGAAGATGGAATGACAGCCGTAGAGAATCCAGCCAACGCAGGCGTTGACGCAGGCATGGTCAGCGATTTCGAGCGAAGGCCCGACGTCAACTGGAGTTGATTCGTGTCAGAAACAAGGAGCGAGTTGATGACGATCATGGTGCCAACTGACTCAGGCACGCGGTTTATGGGAACGAAGACAAATACATCCAATTTGCCCGACGCTCCTTCTCACCGCGCGGAACCTCACATCGTCATGCCGGCGGAGGAGACGATCGTGCAGTTCGTTCAGCTATTCAAGCTGCTCTCCGATGACACGCGTCTGCGCATCCTGGCTTTTCTGCACCAGACGGAGGAATTGAATGTGCGCCAGTTGTGTAAGCTGCTCCGGCAGCGCCAACCCTCGGTCAGCCATCACCTGGCCCTGCTGCGCACGGCCGGCTTGCTCGCCATGCGTCGCGATGGCAAACACAATTTCTATCGCCTGATTCCCGCTCGCCTGGAACAACTGGTCCGGACGTACTTTGGCGGCTCACCCGAGCAGACGATGCGGCTGTGCTTCGACAAGTTCGAGTTGCGCTACGTGCCCATCGATAGCACCCCGTAGCGGAAGTCGCGAGACTTCCGGCTCCGCGTTCTCGCAACCCGGATACATCGGAAGTCTTCCGACGCCGCTGTCGCGTCATCTTGCGACTTCCGCCACACCCCCCGTAGCGGAAGTCGCGAGACTTCCGGCTCCGCGTTCTCGCAACCCGGATACATCGGAAGTCTTCCGACGCCGCTGTCGCGTCGTCTTGCGACTTCCGCCACACGCCTCGTAGCGGAAGTTGCCAGACTTCCGGCTCCGCTATTCCGGTCGGAGCACGATCTGACGCAGGTCGAACAGCGCACCTCGTACGGCGCCGTCGCTGCGAACCGTCAGCTCGGTAGGGCCCGCGTCGAGTGTGACACGGCCGACGCTTTGACTCCGGTATTCGTCCCAGCTACCCGTGCTCTCGACCGTGCCGCCCAGCGTCTGAGACCCGACTGTCAGCAGAAAGCGGTTACCGGCTGCCGGCGGCGCACAGGCGTAATCGACGGATACACGGTAGTTGCCCGCCTGGGGCACCTTAAGCGTCCAGACCGCATGATCGTCCGAGCTGCGCCACTCGCCGAGATTGCGATAGCGCTCCTCAAAGACCAACGTGGTGCCGAAGATACGCGCATTCATGGCCAGGGGGCGGATAGACCCATCGTCCCGTACATGCGCCAGTTCGGGCTGGTTCCCCGGAAACCGTTTGGGGGGTTGTGAAGTGGAACGGACGTACGCGATCACATCGGCCAGCTCCTGCTCGGGGATGTCCTTCTCGAGCCCTTCCGGCATCAGCGACTTACCCGTACTTTCGAACACGTCCAGCTCGTTTCGGCGTAGTACGACCTGTTTTCCCTCCTGTCCAACGAGCGTGACGCCGCTGCTGGTTTCATCCTGGATCATGCCTGTGAACTGCCGGCCATCGAGAGTGATCGCGATGTAGTCGAGGAACTTGCTTTCCACAGCGCGGTTCGGGTCGAGGATGGCGGTCAGCAGCGAGGCGGGAGACTTGTCGGTCAGCGTAGTCAGATCGGGCCCCACATGCTGACCGGCTTCTTCGAGACGATGGCAAGTAGCACATTTCTTTTGAAATACGACTTTGCCGCGCCCGGCATCGGCGGGCAGCTCGGCCACGTGTTGATACTGATCGACCACCTGGGCGCGGCTGGACGACGTGGCGCTGCCCAACAAACGTTCGGCGCGCTGGCGCAGTGCGGCGTCCGGGAGCCTCGCCAGCTGCTGGCGGCGGCGCGCGTCCAGGTCCGCCAGCGCGACATGACCGGACTCGAGGGAATCGAGCAGCGCTCCCGTGGAGCGGGTGCTGGACAGCAGCAAATCGAGGATCAGCGTGCGCAGGGGAGGTGAATGGCTGCGCCACCCGTCCAGCAGCAGAGGCGCGGCTTGTCCGGCCGCGCGACTCGCTAAAGCGGTGGCAGCGGCCTGCTGTAGTTCGGGGGCGTGCTGGGGCGTCATGAAGGCCTGAAAGAAATCTGCATCCTCCGAGCCACGCCCTCCGTCCACGCCCAGAAACCGGAGGGCGGCGATCCGATCCGCGGAAGACCGCGATTCCTCCCCAGCCGTCTGTCGGGCTCGCTCGCGTAAATCGGACAGCTCACGCCGCGTCGCCTCGTCCAGCTGCTCGAGCTGGCCGCGATTTCGCTGGAAGGACTCGACGACCGTCGCGAGATCTCCCCAACGTGTCTGCGTCGCCTTCTGCCCATCCAGCCGGTGCAGGCAGTCGCGGAACAGACGGTTGGCCAACGCACGCTCGCCGGAGTTGCTGGCCACGGCCATTGCGGCACGCGCCAATCCGGGCTCGACCGTCGATCTCGAGAGGACGGCGTCCGTGAACGCAGCCAGGTTCCACGAGTTGAGGCTGCTGAGGACGGCAGCGGTCACGTACGGATCTTCGGCGTCGCGCGCGGCGATTCGCGCGAGTGCCTCGCCCAAGCGATGCGTGATGGACGAACCGCCATCGGCCGAGGCGTCCAAAGTTATGGAACCCAGGCTGTAAGCCACCTGCTGACGCACCTGGGGATCCGGATCTTCCGCCATTGGCAGCAGATGCTCGACGAGAGTGGCCGTCGAGCCGGCGAGCCCGCTGGCGGACGAGCCGCCCTTCCAGGCTCCTTCGGCCAGCCGGACGGCGTGGCGGCGGACGCCGGCATGTGAGTCATGGAGCCCCGCGTCGAGAACGGGCAGCCGCAGTGCCCCCAGAGCGTCCAGCGTCGCGAGGGCGTGCAGCCGGGCCGTCGGGCGAGCAGCGGACTTCACCGTCCCTTCCAACGCGGGAATGGCCTCCCGCGCCTTCCGCCAGAGCAACAGCTGCTGGGCCATATCGCGCTGCCAGCCGTTGGCGGAATGCAGCTGTTCGACGAGCTCCAAGGCCGAGAGTGTGTCCAATCGTGAGAATCGACGATTCGGACGGTCGCTGGCCACCACGCGATAGATCCTGCCGCGCTCACTGCCTCCGCGTAAATCGAGTTTTCGTTGTGCCGTTTGAGGAATCCACTCGGGATGTTCAATTACCTGCCGATACATATCAGCAATCCATAGGGCGCCGTCAGGCCCGGTGCGCACCATCACCGGCCGGCACCAATTGTCCGATGACGCGAAGAACTCGGACGATCCCTCACTCGCCGGCCGGCGGCTGCGAAACGACACCCCGTCTCGCTCGATGACTTCGTGATGCACCAGGTTATGGACCGGCTCACAGATGAAGACATGTCCCTTTCCATCGCCGACCGATTCGCCGTTGGGCGAACGGCCAAACAGCCATTCGTCGCGATAAATCTCGGGGCTGCACGCCGAC
>JBFWYF010000134.1:0-11587 GCA_050186685.1 Pirellulaceae bacterium | reverse complement strand
TACTTTATACGGCGGGGCGAGTGCTGGTTTACGTCGTGCTCGCGGTAGCTCTCGTGGCGAGCTTGCTTTCCTCACCGGCAGTATCGATGTGGCTGCAACAGAACCTGAACAAGTTCCTGGGGCCCATCTTGATCCTGGTCGGCATGGTGCTCATGGGCCTTTTGAATTTCGGCATCCATGGCGCGGGAGCCAGCGAGCGGCTACGACGGACCGTCGATCGGTTGGGCCTGGCCGGTGCAGGCGTGATGGGGCTGGTGTTTGGTCTCTCGTTTTGTCCCGTCTCTGCAGCGCTCTACTTTGGCAGTTTGCTGCCGCTGGCTGTCGAGAACCAGTCCAGCGTCTTACTTCCCATGGTTTACGGGATTGGCACAGCGATTCCTGTGATTGTATTTGCCGGACTCTTTGCCGCGAGTGCCAACCGGATCGGAGTGGCGTTTCAACGGCTGATGCAGGTCGAGGGCTATGTGCGTCACACCACCGGTGTGGCAATCCTGGTAATCGGCATTTACCTGACGGTGCACCACGTGTATGGATTGATTTAGCTCTTGGTGCATTAGCGAACCAGCCGTTGCACACGGCACCGCAGTCCGCGCGGTATTGGAAAGCCACCCTCCCCTCGTCGGGCATGGAAACGCCGAGGGCGCCGAGTATCGCAGAACAAAACAGGGTGGAAGTGAAGAGCGCGGTTCTTTCCCCGCATTTTCTGCGGCTGTCGGCGTTCTCAGCGTTCGCATTCTTTGTTGCCCGAGACGATCCGCCGCGGCTCAGCCGGACTTCCGGAAAATTGTCCAAAAAAACGCTGGGGCAGCTCGTCGATTTGCGCGACGGTCGTACGACTACCCAATGGAGGCAGGGAACGATGTGTTGCCCTCGGCCCCACCAGGATCAATTGAATGGAGCATGCCGTGAGTAAGCCTGCCAAGAACACGATTTGCCTCTGGTTCGACCGCAACGCCGAGGAGGCCGCGCGGTTTTATGCCCAGACGTTTCCCGATTCCTCGGTCGATGCGGTGCACCTCGCGCCGGGGGACTTTCCGTCAGGGAAGAAAGGGGATGTGTTGACCGTCGAGTTCACCGTGATGGGTATCCCCTGCCTCGGGCTCAATGGCGGACCAGGAGTCAAACACAGTTGGGCATTTTCGTTTCAGGTCGCCACGGCGGACCAGGCTGAAACGGATCGATACTGGAACGCGATCGTCGAGAGCGGCGGCCAAGAGAACGCGTGCGGCTGGTGTCAGGACAAATGGGGATTGTCCTGGCAGATCACGCCGGTCGTTCTGACCCAAGCGATCACGGATCCCGATCCCGCTGCCGCCAAGCGTGCGTTCGAGGCGATGATGACGATGAAAAAGATCGACATCGCGGCCATCGAAGCGGCCCGCCGCGGATGAGGATAAGACGCCTCCGGGTTCACCGCGCAGGGCCGCTGTTGCTCCCGCATTCTCAGCGGCCTTCTGCACTCCCGGCGTTTCCTCTACATGGTCGAATTGCAGGAAAGTTCCGATTGGGGCCAGCCAATCGAGTACGCGCCCCTGCAGATATGGATTAGAATGCTCCCCTTCGGTTCTCGACCGTTCTGGCGAGCTTCCAGTTCCCCCGGGATACGTCTGGTCTGCACAGACGCCGACAAGTGAGGAAGTGTGGCGATGGAAATGTCCCCCCTGTTGACCCAGCAAATCCGTTTTCTGCGGATCGTTCTTTTCACCTTAGTCTTGTTCGTACTCTCGTTCGCCGCCTTCGTCCTCTTCCGCTCGCACTCCCGCGAGGGAAGCGAAAGTTTCACAACCTGGGTGTTCGCCTTCTTTGGAGTCCTAAGCGTCTTTGCCGCCATGGTAGTACCACGTCTTGCGGAGCGATCGGCAATGCGGCGAATACTCGCCGGCACATGGAAACCTCCTGCTCCCATTGGTCCAGTTCCGTCGACGGATGAAGAGAAGCTCGCCGTGGTCTTTAGGCAAACGACGCTGGTCCGAGCGGCGATTCTGGATGGTGCGGCAATTATGAATTTAATGGAATGCATGCTCACGGGACATGTCGTGAACTGGGCCGTGTTCGGATTGTTGCTGGTGCTGCTGTTAATGTGCTTTCCATCCTATCAGTCGGTTTCGAACTGGATCGACGCGAAGCTCGTTCGCCTGAAGGAAGAACGGCAACTGTCCGCCACGCGCTAGGAAGGTGCAAATTCTCGCGATTGGTTCCCGGGATATCCTCACCAACAGAAACAGACCTGCAGTCGAAATCTTTGCAATGTCTTTTCGGGCGGTGCGCGACTTTGCCGAACAAAGGCCGCAGGAGGATGACGCGTCATGATCCTACCCTCGGCGCCCGCCCGCATTTTCGACCGACCCCAAGGTAGTGCCTGAGCGACGGATGGAACGAGTATTCGGGAAGAAAGCAAGCCTGGCGACCTAGATGCGCACGAGGCCACAGCTCAAGACTTGCGGCGTTTCTGGGCCTGCATTTCTTTCGTGGGCAAACGCACGTTCCAGGCAAGGTGCCGAGCGGCGAGGATGCGAATCACCCAGAAGTTCAGATCTAGCTGCCACCACCGTAGACTGTGCCGGGCGGAGGCGGGAAAGGCGTGGTGGGTGTTGTGCCATCCCTCTCCCATGGCGTGCGTAACGCTAAGTATAAGTCACTGTTCCTCTTTGCTTTGTTGCCGCGCACATAACCAACGCCAACGTAGACACCAGCCCCAGGCAGGACCGGCAAGACGAGGGACGCGGGTCTTCGAGGTAGTGTGAGACGCTCTGCACCCGACGTTAGCTCAGTGCAGCGGCATGTTTCGGCACGTTTCCTGCTCGCTCACGAACCGATGGAACCGACCTCATACCTCTCGAGCAAAGCCAGCCCGAGGCTGGATCCCCGGCCACACTCGGACCGACACATGTTCCGGTTGCTGGTTTCGTAATTTCCGGCCTAGCGCAAATGATTCAGACCGTGTCCCTTCCTTTGCCTCGGTTCGATGAGCGGTCGTGTCCTTAATCAATCGATGTCCAGGCGCGTCTCCGAGTTGCTGCCCGACGTCCTGACGTCCTTGGCTTGGTCCTGTATCCCGAGATTGTCGAAGTTATAGAAGAATAAGTCTTGGTCGCTGTCTCCTTCCAGCAAGTCGTAGCTGTTGTCGTCATGGACCGTGGTGTTGTCCAACCGCACGTTCAATCCAGCCAAGCTGCCGCCACTCGTGGTAACGTTGGCGACGCGAGCGGAATAGCCATACGATTTCGACCATTCCGCCAGGAGTGCCTCTAACGCGGACTCGTGAGCGTCGTAGTCGGTCCAGCCGCCGATCAGGATGTCGTCGTCGCCGTCGCCAGACACCTCATCGCGCCCGCGACCGGCAATGAGCAGGTCGAGCCCGCTACCCCCATCGATCGCATCGTCTCCGTCGCCGCCGGCTACGATGTCGTTTCCTTGGCCGGCGTCGATCTCGTCATGTCCGGTGCCCGCCATCACCAGGTCATCCCCGTCGCCGGCGTCGATTTCATCCTGACCGCCTCCAGTGATGAGAATGTCATCACCGCTGCCGGCCTCGATGCGGTTCCTGCCGTGGCCGGCCTCGATCCGATCATGGCCGCTGCCGCTGTCGATGTCGTCCTCTCCATCTCCGGTGTTAATGGAATCATCACCGGAGCCGGCGCGGATTTTATTGGATCCGCCGAGATCGAAGATGAAATCGTCTCCGTCGCCTGAGTCGATTTCGTCATTGCCGTTACCGGAGAAGATCGCATCGTTACCGCTGCCCGCGTCAATCTTATTGCGGCCGCCCCCAGCATGGATGACGTCATCGCCATTGCCGGCGTCGATGTCGTCGTTACCGTCCCCCGTCGTAATGGTGTCGTTCCCAGAACCGGATTGGATCACGTTGGCGCCAGTCACATCGACAACCACATCGTCCCCATCGCCTGATTCAATCCGGTCGTCTCCCGATCCTCCGTCAACGAAGTCGTGGCCATCGCCGCCTTCTAGATCGTCGTCGCCCGAGCCTCCCCACAGCACGAGGGGAATAGGATCGACGGCATTGGAGTGACCATGGTGCCAACCGTTCGACCAACCATTGGATTCTGCACTCGCATTGAACTTGTCGTCCCCTCCACACAATTGAACCACAATCGAATTGATGTCAGCCGCATCATAGGCTTCGCGAATGTGTTCGCTGCCGTCGTGCCACGCATGCCACCAGTGCCAATGCGATGCGTCGAGCTTGGCATCGACGGTCACTTCTTGGCGACGCTGGTTGATCCGAATCGTGACATGATCCCGTCCATCAGTACCGATCACATAGAGAACGCCGTTGACCATTCCCACGCCTTCGACCACGGCCGTGGTAGACAGAGGAGCCGAGGTGCCGCCGTCGTCGTCGACGGCAGTCACCGTCACATTAAAGATACCGCCAGCGCCATAATCATGGTGACCAACAAACGAATCCATCGCCTGGTCGACCGAAACCTGTTGCAGCGGACTACCGTCGCCCCAATCCACCCAGACCTGATGCGTATCCTGGACGCCCACGTCGGAAAACGAACCGCTGATCGTTACGGAGTTATCACCGGTAGTGTTGCACGGCGACGATTGACTGGAATTCAAACTGGTGACTGCTGGCGCGACATTGGTCACCGTCGTGAAGGTACCGCCCTGGACTGATCCCACGTCGTCGTCTGCCATGATGACGCTGATCGCAAAGACGTCGCTGGCTGAGTTCGTCGGCTCGTCGTCCATGTACTGGTGGGTGACCTCGAACGAACCGCCGCTGATGGGGACGACCTGCGGGGCCCCCTCGCCCCAGTCGATCGTCAACGTGTGCGTATCCTGCGGGCCATCGTCGTGGTAAGTGCCGATTAGATGGACCACGCCGTTTTCGTCAACTGATGTAGCGGCCAGGGTATCGAGGACCGGCGACAGGTTGTTGACGGTAAGCCGGATCACGCGGCTTGTCTCGGCACTGGGTAGCTCTTCGGTGGAATCGCTGTTCGCGAGGCTCTCGGTCGCAACCGCCGTCACAATCAAGTCGACCTCCACATCGTCCGGCACCGTGATCGTCAGACCTTCAAGTTCCGCGGCAGTAAACGACCACTTGCCCGCGCCGAGATTTCGGCCTTGATTCAGGCGGGTCCCTTCGGGTACGCCGGCAAGGTAAATCGCCAGAGTCTCCGAACCATCCAGGTCAGCAAGCGAGGATGAAATCATCAGGGGAATCGGTGCAGCTTCCCGTCCCGTCGCGGGCGACTCGGCAGTCAGAGTGGGAACGTCGGCCTCCGGCAGAATGTGGATCAAGACGGTGTCTTCATCGGTCAGCGGTCCGCCATACCCGGTGTGCCCTTCATCGTCGGTGGTCATGGTTAACACATCCGTGCCGCTGAAGTCCGGATCGGGACGGTACGTCAACGCGCCGGGGCCGCTCAGGGTCGTATTGACTTCGTAAGTAGAACCGCGAAGTACGAGTGTCTTCGTCTGGCTGCCAGTCGCGTTGGCTGGAATCGCTCCGCCGAATACTCCTGCCGACAGAGTCAGCGTCCCATGGAGCACGCTTAATACAACCGTAATATCGTTTCCTAAGGCATCGTCATCCGTCACTTCCAGACCGTGGAGATCCACCAAGGTATCTTCCGAAGTAGTGTATTCCTGCGGGAGTGTATTGAATGGAGGATCATTCGTCTCGGTCATGGCGCTTTCCGCAAAACGAGCAATGCTGCCATCGCCAGGAAGAACCAGGCTGAGGTGCTGGTTAACGGATTGGGCCGCGGTTTGAGACGGGTCAACGACCGCGTCCAGCGTTGTTGTCAACGAAAAATCGAGTGTGTCGTTTCCGCCGCCCGATTCGACGATCGTATCCCTGCCCAGTTCGCCGTCTGCGTTGAAGCCGAAGCGATCATCACCTGGACCGCCGGCCAGCACGTCGTCCCCCGGGCCTCCTTCGACGTAGTTGTTGAGGATGTTCCCGGTCAGGACGTCGTCTCCTGCTCCGCCGATGACGTTTTCGATCGAATCCGCAATTGACAGCGTCAGCGCCAGATTCTCATTGACCGTCTGCTGATCGTGGCGGGACAGATCGACAATGACGCCCGCTGCCGTAATAGAAAAGTCCAGCGTGTCGATCCCGCCTCCGGAATCATCGATGCGATCATGGCCCAAGGGAGAGTCCGCGGCGAAGGCATAACGATCCTGGCCTGCGCCGCCGATCAGCCAGTCGTCTCCCCAGCCACCTTCGAAATAATTGTTTCCATCGCTGCCGATCAACACGTCGTTGGCCGTTCCGCCAATGACGTTTTCGACCGAGTTCGGGATAACCAGCGTGAGAGTCAAATTCCCATTGATCGTCTGAGAATTGCTGCGCGACAAGTCGACTAGGATGTCGGACGTGGTCGTCGAGAAGTCCAGCGTATCGACTCCCCCGCCGGACTCGTCAATGATGTCACTGCCGAGCGGCGAGTTCGCCGGCAGCAGGTATCGGTCATTGCCCGGGCCGCCGACCACCCGATTGTCAACGGCATTGCCGGCCAAAACGTCGTCGCGCTGGCCCCCTAACAGGCTTTCGATCGAAATGGACGACGCGAGCGTCAAGACAAGATGGCGGTTGATCTGCTGCATACCCATGGTCCCGAGATCCACGACAACCGACTCGGTAATCGTCTCGGAGAAGTCGAGCGTATCACTCGTCCCACCGGGATCTGCGACCGTGTCGCTGCCGAGTTCCGTATCGGCGACGAATCGGTAAATATCGCTCCCCTCGCCGCCATCGAGCCCATCGTCGCCCTCGCCGCCAAGCAGTCGGTCATCGCCGAGCCGGCCAGAAAGTAAGTCGTTTCCTTCCAGACCTACCAAAGAATTGTCGAGCAGGTTTCCAGAAATCACGTCGTCAAGGAATGAACCCGTGACGTTCTCGATCTGATCGCCTGCCGAGAGTGTCAGTTCCAGAAAGGTGTTGACGGTCTGCGGGGCGGCTTGTGACAGATCGACGTTGACGCCTGCAGCGAAGCTGCCCGAAAAGTCAAGGCCATCCAGGCCGTCCGAATCGTCAATCGTGTCACGGCCGAGCGGTTCGTTCGTGGCAAACACATAGACGTCGTTTCCCAACTCACCGGTCAACCAGTCGTCTCCGGCGCCGCCCGTCAGACGATCCGCACCGTGGCCTCCCCGCAACACATCGTTTCCCGCGCCGCCCTCCAGAACATTGTCCAGCGCGTTTCCTGACAGGACATCATCCCCGTCACCTCCGCGGACAGACTCGAGACCGCTGCCGCTGGCAAGCTGAAGCGTCAGATTACCAGTAACCGCCTGCTGAACGTCCAGGGAAAGATCGAGCACGACGGCTTCAGTGCGCGTGCCGGAGAAGTCGAGGACATCAACTCCTCCGACCAAGTCAACCACCGTATCGCTTCCCAGTGGCTGATCCGCGACAAATACGTAGGTGTCGTTGCCCGTGCGGCCATCCAGGAGGTCAGCGCCGACTCCACCCTCCAGAACATTGTCGCGCGAGTTTCCCAGGAGCATATCGTCCCCATCGCCACCGACGAGGTTCTCGATGTCCCCTTCGGCGCAAAGAAACAGTTCCAGGTGGCCATTCACGGTTTGTTGTCCCACCCGCGCTATGTCGGCGGTGACCCCATGCCCGTTCGTGGGAGAGAAGTCGAACGTGTCGATCCCGCCCTGCGAGTCGTCAATCGTATCACGACCAAGTTGCGTATCGGTATCGAACTCGTAGGTGTCGTCACCGGCGCCGCCAGCGAGTTGGTCATCACCGGATCTGCCGGCGAGCGTATCGCTTCCAAGACCACCGTCCAACACGTTGTCCAAATCGTTTCCGAGCAGCACGTCATCCCGCGATCCGCCAATGACGATTTCCATGGCTGCACCCGAAGAGAGCCGCAGACGCAGATTGCGGTTCACCGGTTGCTCGACTGAGCTGGCCAGGTCGACCACAACGCTTTCCAGCGTGGTCAGAGCGAAATCAAGCGTATCGACTCCCCCGCCGGACTCGTCCACAAGGTCCGCGCCCAGAAATGTATCGGCATCGAAGCGGTAAATGTCATCTCCTGCGCCGCCCGCGAGGACATCATTGCCGAGTCCCCCAACTAGCGTGTTGTTCAATCCGTTCCCGATCAGCGTATCGTTGCGAGCACCGCCGTAGATATTCTCGACCGTGTCAGATGCGGTAAGCGTCAACACAAGATTCGCATTGACAAGCTGGAGCCCGGATTGGGACAGATCCGCTGTGAGATCCAACTCAGTCGTGGCGGAAAAATCCAACGTGTCGTTGCCGCCTGGCGACTCGTCAATGATGTCGTGCGCCAGGTCCGCGTCTGCGTCGAAGCGGTAGGTGTCGTCACCGCCTCCCCCGGCCAGCCGATCATTCCCTCCGCGCCCTTCGAGGATGTTCGCGTAGGAGTTGCCGACCAGCACATCGTCCAGCGCACCCCCGATCACGTTTTCGATCGTGTCGCTGCTGGCCAGGGTGAGCGCGCCGGACCCGGCTTGAATGACGCCAGAGGACAAATCGGCGTGAATGATCTGTGTTTGCGTGGATGAGAAATCGAGCGTATCGCTTCCCGCGGCGTCGTCCACCGCATCGTAGCCGAAATTGGTATCCGCGTCGAACAGATAGACATCGTCGCCGAATCCGCCGACAAGCAAATCATGTCCGGGGCCACCGGCGAAACTGTTCGCCAGCGCATTGCCGTACAGCATATCGTCCCCGGCGGTCCCGATTACGTTCTCCAGTGTCTCGCCGCTCAAGAGCGCGAGCGCCACATTCGCGTTGAGAGTCTGGAATTCCGGATCGGCCAGGTCCACGCGGACCGCATGCGTCGTGGTGGCAGAAAAATCCAGCGTATCGCGACCACCTCCGTAAGCTTCATCGATCGTGTCGTTGCCCAACGGAGAATCGGCGTCGAACCGATAGGTGTCGTGTCCCGCGCCGCCCGAAAGGAGGTTGTCCCGCGTGTTGCCAGTGATCTCGTCGTCGCCGAATCCGCCGAGCACATTCTCGATTGCCTCCGCGGAAAGCAGGGCCAGGGCCAGGTTGCCATTAATGATCTGCAGCTCGGGATTCCCCAGATCAATCGCCACAGATTGCAGGAACGTCCGGGAGAAGTCCAGCGTATCGTCGCCGCCGCTGGACTCGTCAATCGTATCGATACCCTGCGCAAAGTCGGCGGCAAACACGTAGGAATCGTCCCCGCCGCGGCCGATCAGGAAATCGGAACCCGCGCCGCCTTCCAGCGCATTCGCCAGCCCATTGCCCCACAAGTGATCATTTGCCGAGCCCCCGATGAGATTCTCGAACGTATCACCGGCCAGCAATGTGACCGTCAAATTGCTGTTCACTTGCTGCGCACCGATCTGGGCCAGGTCCACCGCTACGGATCGGAGTAACGTCTGTGAGAAATCGAGCGTATCCACACCTCCGCCGGACTCATCCAACGTATCGGCGCCAAGGAGTGTGTCGGCAGCGAACCGGTAGGTATCGTTTCCGCTGTGTCCCACCAGCAGGTCGTTGCCGGCGCCTCCCTCGAGGACATTCGCCAACGCATTCCCCCAGATGCGATCGTCCGCCGCACCCCCGATCACGCCCTCCAGCGTGTCGCTCGCCAGCAGGGTGAGCGACAGATTTCCGTTGACGACCTGCGCAGCCGGTTGGGAAAGGTCGAGGTTGATCGCGTAGGACGTGGTCGACGAGAAGTCGAGCGCGTCGTCGCCGCCACCCGTTTCATCAATCGTGTCACTGCCCAGCGCCGCATCGGCCGCGAATACGTAGCGATCGTCCCCCTGATCGCCCTCCATCCAGTCATCGCCCGGACCGCCGGTCAGGATGTCGTTGCCGGTGCCCGCGAACAGAACATCATTGCCGGCCCCGCCATCGAGGAGGTTGTCCCAGGGCGTTCCCCGGAGCGTATCGCCTTGTCCACCACCGAGGATGTTCTCCACATTGGTCCCGGCCGTCAGCTGAACCGCCAAGTGGGGATTGATGGATTGCCAGACGGTGTCCAGCGACAGATCGGCGGCGATCGACCAGTCTTGCGTGCCGGAGAAATCCAGCGTGTCCCTGCCGCCATCGAGATCAAACAAGGTGTCGCTGCCGAGCGCAAGATCGGTGTCGAAGACGTACCAGTCGTCGCCTGCTCCGCCGTCGATCGTGTCCTGCCCGCCCGCACCTTCCAGACGGTCATCGCCTTCGTCGCCAATAATGAGGTCGATGCCGGAGCCGCCGGTGAGTTCGTCGTCGCCCGGGCCTCCGACGAGGAGGTTGTTGCCGGCAGCCCCGATCAGCACATCGTTTCCCGGGCCGCCATCCAGCACGTTGTCCAACGGATTGCCGATCAAGGTGTCATTGCGCAGCCCGCCAATGACCTTTTCGATCAGCTGCCCGCCGGCCAGCACGAGGCTCAGGCTGCTGCTCACCACCTGGAGACTTGTCTGGGACAGGTCCACATGGACCGATTGGGTCCGGGTACCGGAAAAGTCGAGCGTATCTACGCCGGAACCCGCTTCGTTGATCAGATCCTGACCCAGACTACCTCGGTCCGCAACCAACTGGTACGTATCGTCGCCGTCTCCCCCGCGAAGTACGTTGTTGCCGTCCCCACCGTCCAGCACATCCTCTCCGGCGTTGCCTTCCAACTGGTCGTTGCCCCCCAATCCCAGGAGCAGATTCCCTACTGCATTTCCGAGCAACACGTCGTCCTGGGAGCCGCCAATGAGGATCTCGAAACGATCGGGCGTCAACAACTCCAGCTGCAGATTTGTGCTCACGACCTGCAAAGAGCTCTCGGCGATGTTCACGGTCACGGATTCGGTCAGCGTGCTCGAAAAATCGAGCGCATCTAGTCCCTGCGCGAGGGATTCGGTGAGGGTGTCTGTGCCCAATGGCACATCGGCCGAGAAACGGTAGAGGTCGTTGCCGGCGCGACCGTCGAGAAAATCGTTGCCGGGCCCGCCTTCAAGCAGGTTATCGAGCGAATTTCCGGCGAGGGAATCGTCCAGCGCGCCACCGACGACGTCGTCGATCGAGTCGCCGGACCAAATCCACAGCTGCAGGTTGGGATTCACATCCTGCACCGCCGATGCGGCCAGATCCACACTGATGCCGCTGTCCGTCGTGGCCGAAAAATCCAGCACATCGATCCCTCCGACATCGCCGATCGCATCCGAGCCCAGCGGCTGGTCGGCATCCAGCACATAGACGTCGTCGCCCGCCCCCCCTTCCATCCAATCGTCGCCTCGACCACCGACGAGAATGTCCTGACCTCCCAGGCCCAGCAACGTATCGTCGCCGTCCCCGCCAAGCAGCTGGTTGTCCAGCGCGTTTCCCGAGACCCAATCGTTTCCGTGTCCGCCGGCCACGTTTTCCACGGCGGATATGAGGAGCGTGATGGTCAGGTTCGCGCTGACCTGCTGGCTGGCCAACTTGTCCAGGTCGATCGTGATCGAGGCGGCGGTAGTCGGCGAAAAGTCGAGCCAGTCGCCTCCTCCGTCCAGAATCGCCGACTCCGAAATCTGATCGTGCCCCAGCGGTGTATCGGCGTTGAACACGTAGGCGTCTTCCCCCTGGCCACCGATCAACAGGGCGTCGCCGTGGCCCCCGACCAGA
>JBFWYF010000133.1:0-11620 GCA_050186685.1 Pirellulaceae bacterium | reverse complement strand
CGCTCGACGAGGCGTCGACAACTCTCATTTCGTTGCGATCACGCGCGTGCCCGACATGGAGTCATGCCAGCCAACGGGTTGCTTGCCACCCAGAAACGAAAAGGGCTCAAAGGGAATGAACCGAGCCAGTGATCGACCGACAATCTGCCCGAAAGATGGCCGTGCTCCGCTCGCGGTCACCACCACGGTGCCCGTCACAAACTTGGCTAACGTTCTTTGGAACAGCGCCTCCGTGATTACAAAATACGCCAACGACACCAGCAGACCCACGACAAAGCCAGCTAACCTCAAGCCACCATCCGAACCCGATTCGACTGATCCATTCTCGGCAATCTGCGCGGTCGCATACATTACACCCAGCGCGAAGCCCGCCACCGATGACAATACCTGAATGATAATATTGTCGATGACCAGGTTCAGGAACCGCTTTCCCTGCGACGCGATCTTCAATTCCATGGGACCCGACGCGACGTGCGCAACCGTGGTTGGATCGATCGCGGGGCTGGCATAGGGGTTGTCTGTCACGGCGGCTGTTCCCTCCATCATGTGATGCGTGTTGACTGAGCTCCAAGGTACTTTGCACTCGGGCACGCGCTGGCTGCAACCGGTCCATTCGAGGGAGATTGTAGCCAAGCGGCTTGCCTGCAGCAATCAAGCTCCGGAGCGGTGAGGACCGTACAGAACAGGGCGTAGCGAGAGCAGCGCCACTTCTCAACGGTGTTGCCCCGAGGAGAAAGCCATCGCTTCGTCGTAGCTGCGGGCGACGACCGATACCAAGTTAAGGTGTTGAACGCAATGGACGACGCTCGTACCCAGCGAGCACCGCTCGGAAGGCGGAAGTAGACGACGTTTCTGTTCCGCGGTAATAAGTTCAAGGCGCCGGTCGAGTAGGTGTAGCAGCACCCGTCGACCGCGGATCCTCTCCTTGCCCACCATCAAGTTTCGTTCGATACCAGTACCACACAGATACCGTCAGTGAAAGCATTAACACACAGATGCCATACACCGTGAACAACATCATCTCCCCGTTTTCCATGAGTTGCCGCAAGAGTCCGAAAAACAGGCCAGCGATAGTGACCACTCCAAGCAAGCGTCGGACACTGAAACGAAACCTGGAAACTCCGGAAGGCGTAGCAACGCGGACGGATTGTGTGATTTGCCATGCCGTGGACGCTCCCCCAATTACCGCGAGAACTGCGTTCAACGTCATCAGCACTCGAACGGCCAACGTCGCCTCACTTGGCGACCAATGAAACGCCGCGATCAACAGTGATATGAGGCTCGTAATGACCGGAGATGTTAGACCGAAAAGCAACAGGTTGAGGGACGTCCGCCGCAGCGAAACGAACGAAAGCACCAAACCCAAACAAGCAATCACCGGACAAAACCCGATGATCGACTCCGTGGCCAGAAATGCCCCGATGGCAGCCGCTATGGCAGTTGCTGCCTGAAGTCCACAGAGCCCCAGTAATAACGTCGAACCTGGGGAATTCTTGTAGTCTTTCATTCAGTGCCCGTTCGACCTGCCGCACAAATCGAGGGTCGAATTAGAATTGGTAATCGAACCCATCTTCATCGGACGCAAAACGCACCAGCAAACCCGCTGGCTTGCCATGCCCGGGTGATCAGCACTTCCAGTTTCGATACCTCTCCGTGCCTCTGCGTGAAACACTTCCCCTGGGACAAACGTCATTCCGTGTAGAACGGCTGGCTTGCGGGAGGACAGGTCTCGCACAGAGGCGCAAGGCCAGGCGACAAAGTCTCGCAGCGGGTTCATTCGGTGAGAGACACGGCCCGAAGTCGCCGGTGTCGCTCAGTCCGTAAACTGAAAACGTCGGAATTCGGCGGCCGTCAGAAAATAGCCCGCCGCGACCAGCTGGACCAGCAGTTCCTCTGGATCCGCTGCAAAAACCCGCAGCAACTCATCCCAGGTCGCAGCTGCACACATGCCTTTCAGTTCGACGTACTGCAGCGCGAGCCCCCCATCCAACAGCAGCCCGTCTATCTGCCATGCCCCGCCGCTGCCCGTCGACTGCCCGACCCACACGAAGGACCCGTCCGGTTCGAAGAACAGCCGTGACAGGTTGCCCAGGCGGTCCGCCGCCTCTTCAAACGTCACGGCCAGCGGCTGCTGCAACTGCTCAGGCCCCACTAC
This sequence comes from Pirellulaceae bacterium, assembly GCA_050186685.1. Classification (GTDB taxonomy): domain Bacteria; phylum Planctomycetota; class Planctomycetia; order Pirellulales; family Pirellulaceae; genus CAZFLF01. The sequence goes on along the minus strand of JBFWYF010000133.1, from coordinate 9,465 downwards.
GACGCGCGTCAGCTCCCGCCCCTCCCAATGCGCTGGCTCGACGGGACAGGGCAGGGCAGGGCAGGCATGCAACATCACATGAAAAAAACGCATGGCAACGACATCACACGTCAGCCCGACTGGGAGCGGACCGAATCCGCCAGCCAAGCCAGGTAACCCGAGCTGCCTGCCACCACCGGCAGCGCGACGATCTCCGGTTGCTCGTATGAATGCAGCTCCCGAATTGCCCGCTCGACATCCTCATACAAGTTCCGCACCGTCTTGATCAGGCACATCCATTCCTGAGCCGTCTCCGTATGCCCTTTCCAGCGATACGTGCTGTCGACCGGGCCCGTGATCTGGACGCAAGCCGCCAGCTGGCGCGCCACAAGCGCCGCGGCAATCCGTTCCGCATCAGCCCGGTCCGAGACAGTGGTCGTTACGACAATTGCATCCGAAGCCATCATGCCTTCTCCCTCACCCAGCGTGGCGGCAGCTTCCGCCGACGATCCCAGTAGACCACATTCCCGTTTACTTGGCGACCGAGCGCCCGGCCAGTCCCGGCACTCCTGGAACCTTCAGCACTCCGATCCGCCGAGCAACCTCCTCGACATGGAATGGTAGCCACTCGGTGCGCGTATACACCGCGTGACCAAACAAGTGCAGCGCCACATTGCCGCTGGACGGTCCGTAGTCCACCAACAAGTTATCCCCGTCGGCATGCACCCGCTGCCCCAACTGCCAGCGACTGAAGACGTCCGTCGACGCACAACCCGACTGCAATACCTCGCCCAGCCGCAAGTCCGCGAGCCACGTCCGCCACTCCCAGAACGGCGGTGGAAAATTCGTGCCCGCAATCCCCAACTGCTGCACGACGTCCCCCCCCTCGGCATAGATCAGGTCCTGGACGGTCGGCGGAAACCGGGCACATCCCACGGGTACTCCCGCCACCGGCCGATGATGGATGAAATGCGTCAGCGAGCGGTAACCCTGCGGATCCCAGCCGTATCGCACCGGGGTCCCAAAGGTGACCAGGTCCAGCCCGACCCCCCCAAACACATCCTCCCGCCCGCACACGGCCTCTTCCACTCGCCGCCATTCCGGCAAGTCGATCCGGCGCAAAACTGGACAATGAAAGAAGCAACGGCACTGCTCGAAAAACAGTCGCCGCGCCGGTAGATCGCTCCCCAACAGATTCGTGAGCAGCGCAAACACGTTGCCGCTGTGGCTATGCCCCCACAAAAGCACCCGGCTCCCCGGTGGGTACTGCCGCTCCAACAGTTCTTCGATCAAACGGACCGCACCATCGGCGCGACCGATGTGATGGTTCTCGCTCGACCAGTGGAACAGCCGCACAGGAATCCGGGTATCCGTCTCCCCTCCCAGCAGCTGCTCGAACTCGGCCGCGTATCGAGCCGCGAAATTGCCGATCTCGCCCGTCACCGCATCCACCAGCTGCTTCTGCCAACGGCGCAGCACCCGCGCGACATCCGGCGCAAAACGCGAGACGTCCGCCAGGATCCCCAGTGCGTCCTGCCCCAGGAACGTGCCGTGCACGAGATAGATGGCTGCGACACCGGCGTCCCGCAACGCATCGCCGATCTCGTGCATCCGCGGCGCCGACGCGCTAAGGACGCCGGGCGCTGGTGGCGGCGGGCACAGAAACTGGACGTTGGAAGTGAGGGGCTCGGAGCGGTACTTTTGGTGCTGGAATCGGTTGTTCCGCGGCATGGCTTGATCCGCTTGCATCTAGCCGGCGCAACGGCACATCGCGCGAATCCGTCCCCAGCGTCCCCGTCCAGGTCTCGAACGAGCGTCCGCCCCGTTCATCCCCCTGGTAGAATGCCGCGTAGGACATCGACTCCGCGGGGATGAACTCCTGCTCCGCCGGCGACCATTGCGTCTGCCGATACACCCGTCGCCATGTGCCGGTGTTAAAGTAGATCTGATTGAGAACATAGCTGTCCGCATAACTGGCGTCCAGCGGCACCGTCTCCGGCACGTGCGTATGTCCGTACACGATGTGACGCGCCCGGCGATTGCGAAAGTCCGGTTCGGCCAGCGCGTGCGGACAGTAGGAATCACTGGCCGCCCCGCGAATCTCCTGCAGCCAACTCACAATTTTCGCCGTCCAGCCGATCGTCATCCGCTTGCTGAACTTCAGGGCATGCTCCAGTCCATCGACGAGCTGAAATGGACTCCATTTGTCATGCTGGCGTACGAAGGGTAGCTGCAGGAACTCGTCCGCCAGCTGGTCCCACGTGCGCTTGATGTTCCGACGCAGTTCCGAGCGGACGCTCGACCGATCGAGCAAGCCTTCGATCCACACCGGAATGACCAGCAACGGTCGAATATGCGGCAGCTCGGCCAGTCCGCGGACCACGGCCGGCGGCAGTTCGGCGCCATACTCGCTGTCGATCTGACCCGCGAACCGGTTCACCAGTTCGATGACAATGGCGTCCCCCAGACTCGCTGCATCGCGCGTCTCGCCGAAATTGATCGGATCAAACATGTCGCCGTGCCGAGCCAGCACGCGGTGGCGGCGCATGGCCGCCAGCAGATCATCCGACTCGTAGCAGTCGTGCGGGAACGGTTGCGTGGGAGAATTCACCAACCCCATCCGCTCCACAATCTTCCGCCGGATCCCGTCGTACGCGGCTCCTGTCAGGTGAAACATCCAGTCATGGTTACCCACCATGTAGTAGGCGCGAACATAGACCGGAACAGGCTCCGCCTGGAACACCGGTTGTCCCCCCTGGTTCGGCGGCGGCAAGCGGATCCCGCCCATCTCGACCGTGGCCCGAAACGTGTCCAGACTCTCTCGGTTAACGTCCAGGATCCGGTCGACGATGTGCTGCACTGTTTCGGTTACCGGTGAGGACTGCGAATCGCGCCAAGGCCGGGCCGTGGATGCCAGCCATTGCTGCGAACGCATCAAATCGAAAATGTCACCCAGCAACACAAGCTCGATCCGGTCCAGCGGACGGTACGTGCCGTCGACTCGCCACGAGGCCCGATAGGCTAGCTCCTGAAGCCGCTCGCGAAAGATTTCGAAGGCTCCAGGATTTGAGTCGTCGCCTGACGTGCCGTCCGTCAAATGCAGATCACTAATGATCACCAGCATGGCAACTTCCTTGTCGCGCGCAGTTTCACCGGCCGAGTGTGCGAGACCCTCCGCCTTATCGGTCCCCTCACAGCGGGAACTTCAGCAAAAGGCGACTTGTTTAGCTCGGTCTTCGCGGGCGGCGTGGGGGGGCGGAGCAACGGCTGGCCTACTTATCGCGTGCGGCGTGCATCAGGAACGCAAACAAATCGGTCAGCTCTTGTTGCGTCAGCTGCTGCAGCAAGTCGGCGGGCATGATCGAGACCGGCGATTCGCGGTGGGACTCGATGTCGTTCTTCTTGAGTACGAATTCCTTGCCGTCCAGGCCAACATAAGCCTCGGCCGTGCCACCTTTGCGTCGCGGCAGCCCGGTGAACTGCTGGCCGCTCGTCGTCACGATCAGCCAGGGCGTGAATTGGGGCGCCATGTCGCGGCTCGGCTGAAGAATGGTCGCCATCAGCCATTCGCGGCTGCTCGAGCCGGCGTGTTGCAGTCGCTGGCTGATCCGCGACAGATCCGGTCCCACGGCCGCGCCCGCACCTTCGAATTGGTGGCACTTGGCACACGTCCCGATTTTCAGGCCGCGAAACAGGCGTTCGCCGTTGGCCACATCCCCGTGATTCCCGAGCAGGTGGAGCCAGGCTGCTACATCCGTCGCGACGGGCCGCGCGGGTAAGGCCCGTTCGACCAGCCGCTGGACGGCTTCGGCCGCCGCAGGTCGCTCGCCGAGCGGACGCAGGGACGCCCGCTGGGCGTCGGTCAATTCGACGCCCAGCAAACTGCGTAACGCCTCGTCGCGCACCTTGACATCGGTATCCGCCGCCAGTTGGACCAGGGACTCTCGCACCCCATCGGCACTTCCAGCCAGAGCCGCCACAGCCGTCGCGCGAATGTTTCCCGACTGGTTGGCGTCACGTGCCACACCAAGCAACAGGGGCACGCGTGCGGGATCCGGATGCTGGGCCAGCGCCCACAGCGCCTCCTGGCGCAGGAGCTCGTCGTCGTGTTTCAATAATCCCGCCAGCTCGCTGACCCGCAGCTCCGGGTGCACCGGATCGACCAGACGCAGTGCCAGACGGCGGACGACCGGAGGCGCCGCGTCGTCGAAGATCTTCTGCAGCAACCGGGCCGGGGCGGGGCGGTCTGTGGGCGGCTTGTTCGCCAGCCGGTCGAGTGCCGCGTGAAGCGCCAGGAAAGTCGACAGATCTTGTCGCGGATCCGACAGCAGCGTCTGCAACTGCGGCTCGAACCGCGTCAATTTCTCGTCCGCCACCCACTTGATCGCAGCCAAACGCACATCCGGTTCGCGCGACGAAAGCAACTCGGCGAGCAACTCTTCCGCACGCTGCCGATTGCCAACGACCGTCCGCCGAGCCGCCAGCAAGAGGGCCAGCGGCGGCAGGTCCCTCGGCAGTGGCCTCTGCAAATGATCGGCATGGTTCAAATGCCGAGCCAGGGCGCCGACGGCCGCATGGCGCAACAAGGGATCGGAGGTGCCGAGCACTTCGGCCAAACGCCCTGGCGCGAGCTCCTCGGAAGCCCCAAGCAACAGCTCGACGCGGACCGACACGGGCAGCCGGCTGTTCTGCCAGGCCTGCCGATCGCTCAGTCCCGCCGATGCGACGCGTGCCGCCACGGTACGGACTTCCGTCGTCTCCGACTCGTCTCCCAGGCGCTCGGCACACGCCGCACCCTCGCCTGCCGCCCCCAGGATCTGAAGGCACGTGGCTCGGCATGCCGCCAGCGACGCATGTTTGCTCATCCGGTGCAGCGTTTCCCGGCCGGCGGCCGTGGCCACCAGCTGGCGGGCCGCCGCCTCGCGGATGCGTCGGTCTCGCACCTGCACCGCTTCGGACGCATCGGTCGGACGTGAAGTGGCCGGCAGCATGCCCGGTCGAATTCGCCACACGCGCCCTTGCTTGTGCAACGTATAACTGCTCGAAACCCAATCGCTTAGGTACACCGTGCCGTCCGGAGCCACGTCGATCCCTACGGGCCGAAAATCGTCGCCCCCCAGTACCAGTGTCTCGCGCTGCGTCGTCACAAACCCCGCATCCGCAGGCTGCGTCAAAACATACCGCTCCACACGATGGTCAGCCCACGACGGCATGAGCAGCTGGCCGAAGTACTCCTCCGGCAATGCATCTGATTCGTAGGCCACGATGTGACACGGCGCTTCACCCGTCCCCGCAATCATCGGCAACGTGCCCGGCAGCTCGCCATTCCAGGCAATCAGCGGATGGCGCCCGCTGCGGCCGTAACGGAATTCGTAGCCATAGTCGCCATCCGGCACGACTTGAATCAGCCGGCACGGCGGCGATGCGTCGGGGTCATTGTCGGTACCAAACACGCGTCCCAGCGAGTCGACACACATGCCGTATGGGTTCCACCACCCCGTCGAGACGCGACGCAACCGCCGCCCTTCGTCGTCGACCCAGTAGGTACTGCCTCCCTCGCCTCCACCGGTGATCCGCAATTCGTCGCTGCCGACAAGCGTGTACGGCTCGCCCAGGTTCTCGCCCAGACCGAAATGGAATCCGCCCTGCAGATCGAAAGCAATGCCTGACAGGCCGTTGTGCGGATAGTTCCCTTTCGTCTCCAGACGCACGACCGGCGTCACTTCGTCGGCACGATCGTCGCCGTCGCGGTCCCGCAGTCGATGAATGTCCTTCCGCGTCGCGACGTATAGCGATCCGTCGGCGTGAAACGCCAGATCCATCACATGCACGAAGCCTTCGTGAAACACAGTCTTCCGATCGGCCCGCCCGTCCAAATCCGTATCGACGAGGATCAGGATACGATCGGCCGCGGGCCCCTCGTACTCGTCCGGACGAAAGTGCGTGTGGCTTTCCGCTACGAAGACGCGCCCTTGCCGATCGACGGCCAGCCCTGTGGGCGTCACGATTTGCGGATGCTCGGCAAATAACTCCACCCTTAAACGGTCGTCCAAGGCGCGCGGCGGTTCCGCGGTGATGCGATCCGGCGCTGTCCCGGCAGCGAACACTCCGGCAACGAGACTTATCAGCCAGCTCCGCCACGACCGTCGATCGCGAACGCCTCGCATGGATGCATATCTCCTCGGTGACAGAACAACTCGTGTGGAGGCCGTCCCCGATCCGACGAGCCCCCGGCATCGGCCAACGCACCAGGCTCTGTCCCTGGCCCTCTTCCGGAGTACCAGGAGAAGGGACTTAGGGAACCGCTCCGCGGTCAGTCAGATGGTTTACGGACAGAGCCTAGTGTAGTCGTCGCTCGCGCGCCGGGAAAACTACGCCCGCATTCTCGACGAAATCGATACAGTTTACCAACCGAGCGGCCGATCATTGGAGATGCGGATGGATACCTGTTCCTCTTCGGTACGCAGCCAGCAACGGAACCTCGGTCGGACATGTGGTGCAGCAGCTGCCAGCAAGATGTTCCCGCCATTGCCTCGACGGAGGACCCCGCGGTCCGGTGTGCGCGGTGCAGTGGGGAGCTGAGCCGTCTCCGGGGCGGCACGCCGGCCAAGCCCCTCGTGCCGGAAGCGCCGGCCAGGCCGACTGCAGAGGCGAGCGCGCCCACCGAAAACGCCACCAGGAACGGGAGCCCGGCGACAAAAGCTAGAGTAGACGGTCCCACTGCCGACCGGGCTCCGCCGTCCCTGCCGATCTTCTTCGAGGAACCTGAGTTCGACCTGGATACCTGGCAATGGGACGAAGACCTGCGCGAGGCGGGCCGGTTGGTCCGCAGCCTGGGTTACGTCTCCGCCATCGATGCGTCCCATGACGCAGGCGCAGCGCGCAAGCCTGTGCGAACTCCGCAAGCAGCGGCGACACCAGCCGCCGTCTCGAATCGAGTTCGCCAGCCCGGACCCTCGACGGCTCGTCATCGGATCCTCGCCACGTTCGCCTGGACGGCCATTTCACTAGGGGTCATGGCATCCGTCTTCGGAGGCGTGCTGCTGGCGTGGTCCTACGCAGCGGCCCGTCCGGAACTCTGGTCGCTGGGATTTCCCTTTGCGCTGGGCGGCCAGGCGGCGCTGATCGTGGGCCTTATCCTGCAGTTGGACGGGCTAGCCCAAAGTAATCAGGCCGCAGTTACGTCGCTGAGCGATCTGGACGAACAACTGCACGAACTACGTCATGTCACGGTCCGCTTGGGGAATTCCCACAGCGGCCCGGCGCAGTCGTTCTATTTCCACTTAGCCGAGGGCTGTAGTCCGCACATGTTGCTAGCTGACCTGAAGGGACAGCTCGATTTGCTGGCCACGCACATGGCGGAATCCGATCTAGGGAAATCTTCCCGCGGCTGCTAAGATCCCGCTCGCCGCGGCCCGGGTCGAGCTCCGCTCGCCCTGCGGGCGGTGCGGCCCCGGAGCGTCAGGCTGAAGCGTAATCATGTCCGCATGCAGGAAGCAGATCATGCGTCACCCGATCGGATCGGTACTTTGCGTGGGAAGTCTCGTCATGGCCGGCCTGGACCTCGTGGCGTCCGGGTTGGGAATGACGGCTGTCGCACAGGCTCAGCAGACGGTACCCACCAGCACGGCCAGCGCGCCGAACGTGGCCGCAAATCGCCAGGGCGAACCCGTGCGCGGCGGCCAACCCGCGGCACCCGGTCAACCGTCGTGGTATCCCCTTTCGAAGGAACACGAGACGTATCTGAACGGGATTCTGAAGTACTGGGAGTACCAGGCGTCCCAGGTCCAGCGTTACCGGTGCAAGTTCACGCGGTGGGAATACGATCCTGTCGTGTTGCCGCGCCATCCCGAAATTGCCGCAGTGATCGGCCAGGGAAACATCCAGTACCAGTCGCCCGACAAGGGAAAGTTCCAGATCGAGAAGCTGTGGGACATCTCGGTGCATCAGCAGGGCGAGGTACGCGAGCCGATCATCAAAGAAGGCAAAGAACAGTACGTGGAGCGCAAGGAAGTACTAGATGAACACTGGGTCTGCGACGGCAAGTCCGTGTTTCAATTTGATGGACGGAACAAGCAACTCATTCGTCGGCCGTTGCCCATCGAGATGCAAGGGAAGCAGATCGCGGACGGCCCGCTGCCGTTCCTGTTCGGCGCCAAGGCTGATGCGTTGCTCGAGCGCTATTGGATTCACGTCTTGCCGCCACCCCGCAAAGGGATTTTCTGGCTCGAAGCGGTCCCCAAGCGGCGCACGGAAGCGGCGGATTTCCGCGCGATCCACGTGATCATCGACGAAGAGGATTTCCTGCCGCAGGGACTGGTACTGTTCGACCGCGCCGGTGGTCGGACGACCTACGAGTTCCGGGATCGGGAGAAGAACTGGAACATGCTGCCCCAGTGGGTCAACCCCTGGAAAGAGTTATTCTACGCACCTAAGGCTCCTGCGGGCTGGAAAGAGGTCGAGGAACCGATCCAGGAGATGCCGATGGGCCCCGCAGCTCCCGCGGCTGGCACCCCCGCGCCGCCGACGGCTTTTCGCCCGGCACCCCGCGGCTCGGCGACACGTTGATTGCGGCCAGAGTGCTCGCAGCGATCGCTACCCCCCGGGCGGCGTTCCGAGGCTGTTCGCCCCGTCAAGATCCGCGCGGCGACTGCGACGTGACCACGACTCGGACGTCGCAGACATTCGTGTGCGTCGGGCCGGTTTTGAGCAATCCGCCTAGCTGTTCAAAAAACGTATACGCGTCGTTACGGCGCAGGTATTCGCCAGGAGCGAGTGCGGTTGCGCTCCAGCGCCGCGCGAGGTCCGCGTCGATCCATGCTCCGGCGGCATCGGTCGGTCCGTCTTCTCCGTCGGTCCCGCCGGACAGCAGGGCGATGCCGTCCAGCGACTGGCTGGTGCTGTCCCGTTGCGAAGTGCGGGAGGGTGCTGCAGGCCCGACGAGTTCGGCGAAGGCCGCCAGCGCGAGTTGCTGATTGCGCCCGCCGCGTCCTCGCTGATCGGACGGCGCCAGATGCACCGTTGGCTCGCCGCCGGTGATCAAGCAGTCGGGGCCTGGTTCGTCGCGCATCCGAGCGGCGATGCGAGCGTGATGTCGCCCGATGTCCTCGGCCGGCCCCTCGAGTTCGCGCGCGGCGAGCATGACGTGCGAATAGCCCCGCCGCTCGGCCTCCTGACCGGCCGCGTCCACCGCCGTCGCATTATTGCCGATCACCAAATTGGTCACCGGACACCCGGCGGCCGAGGGCTCGCGGTGCCACTCGGCCCGCTGCAACACGTCGAACACGGCCGGGGCAATGCCTGACTCACGAGCACCGAAGCGCTGGAGGACCTCCAGCGCCTCGGCCGGAGTGGCCGTATCCGGGACGGTTGGGCCAGAAGCAATCACGTCCAGGGGATCGCCGAGCACGTCGGAGATGATCAGCGTAATTAACTGGCCGGCCCGGCAGGCTCGAGACAGCCGGCCGCCTTTGACGAGGCTCAGTT
>JBFWYF010000132.1:0-11625 GCA_050186685.1 Pirellulaceae bacterium | reverse complement strand
AACAATCGGCAGTAAAAAAAGCACCGCGACCGTTCCAGTCGTAATTCTCCGCAAATTCCAAGGTGATTTGCATGAGTTTCAGACATTCTGTGCCAGATCTATTGACAACGCTCCGCTTTGAGTTATTTCAATAACAACTTGGAGGCAAGCGCCGATCGCGCGGCGCTGCCAAGTTGCCATGTTAAGGCCGAGGGGATACCACCGCGATCCGTGATCCCCGCCGAAGAAAACCCTCAGCCCATACAACTCAAAGTGTAAACTCACCGAAATCGGACTACGCGCCTGCCCCCACGAACAGCCCCCATGGCGGCCACTCCAATGCCGCCTGCACCAGACCCATTCCTGCGGTTTCTCAAGCCCTAACCGTCGTCCCACCGCTGCTAAAAAGCGTGACCAATCTCGCCTCCATGCCACCACTCGCCACCCCGCGATGCCGGCTGCCGGACCATCGCCTGTAGCAAAATACCGCGGCCACGTGGTGAACCTCGGACGCGGCGAAGTCATTTCTCGCCCTCCACGCCGACAACACCGTAAACGACTCGATCCGCTGGGTTACGTCTGCAGTAAACGCCAAAGCGGCGTCGATGTACCCACAACAATTTCGGAATTTTCCGGCTGGGGTACTTGTGTGGAAGTATGATGGGGGCCACGCGGACGCCTGGGGCATCCCATTTTAACTGACCGTAAAGAGCCGGTGCTGCCTCGCCTTATGGGGCTGAGACTGGGTTCGCTTAGGCGGCCTGTAGCGCGCCTTCTGGTCTTTTTTCGGGAAGGCGGCCCTTGTTGGAGGGTGAGCGCAAAAAAAGGAGCGAGCCCCATACATTCGCCGTAGGGGGCCCGCTCCTCATGTCACGCTTGCACTTTTTGCTAAGGCCAGCGGGCTTCGCGCGGGTCAGCGCAGCTCCAGCTCCGCTTCGACGACAGGCTCGGCGACGCTAATGCGGTTGTACGCGCGCTTGACGTGGTTCTGGACTGGACCGGCGGCACGGATGTAGTACATGCCGTACGGCACCCCGGTGAACTGGAATCGGCCTTGATCATCCGTTGTGGCGGTGACGGGATGTCCCATCAGCTGCACTTCAATACCGTCGGGCGTCAAGGCACCACGGCGCACCACTCCGCGAATCACCGCCGTGGGCGGCGTGGGAAATTCCCGTTCGACAATCATCGGGCCTTCCGGGAGCTCCGCTTCGCCCGGCATGCTGACCATCGTGAACGTTTCGGGGAATCCTTCCACGCTGTAGGCGAACTCGCCCCCCGCCTGTTCCTGGATCGCATCCGCCGGAATGGGCGCAAAGGTATCAATGCGTACCTTGTCCGCGTCGTAAGCCGGATCGGTCAAATGCAGAGAAGCAAACGCCTGGCCCCGAGCCGGTTGCGGGTAGTCCCAATACCCTTCCACAAAGGCCCAGCCGTCAGGAGTCCACGTGTAATGCGCAGGTACCCACTCCCAGTTCGCCATGCGCTGGGCGACGAATCCTTGGCGCCAGGCAAACTTCTGCTCGGCGTCCGGGGCGGGCACCCAGCAACCTGGCACCCAAACCTCATTCGCCGCGAGTGAATCCGCGAGTGGGAAGCGCCCCTGGTAGGCGGGGGGAGTGGAGACAAATGTCTGTTTCTCCGCGTCGCCTGGTACCCACTGACCGCTCACGCGGACGAAGCCGTCCGCCGTGCGCGCCCACTGCCCAGGCCGCCAGCGACGCCCAGGGGGCGGAAATCGCCAGACGCCCGTCGTCCAGACAAAGCTCTCCCTTGCCGGCTCCCATTCCCAGTAGCCGGGAATCCACACAGCTCGTTTCTCCAGCTGAGCATCGATGGCCGGCGGCACTTCGACCAGCCGCGCCGGCGGCACCTTCGGTGCGGGTAGCGGCGGCGCGTTGTCATGGCGGGTGGCCGTCGCCCAGGCCTCGTGGACGTTGGCGCTCATCAGCACCTGAAAATAAGCCGCCTGCCCAATCGGTGCCGGTTCCTGCGCCGCGAGTTGCAAACTCCATCCGACACTCAAGACGAGTCCCAGCGCCGCGTTGCGCATCAGATTGCGAGCGTACATAACCATCTCCTTCGAAGTGCATCGTGAATGATCGGACAGAACCCGGCGTGCCCCGTCCCCCCCGTCTCCTGATCGGAAACGAGCTCTGCCCCCGGCCTGGTACAACGAACACGGGGCCGCCGGGAAAAGCTGCGAGTAGAATCCGACTATTCAATGGCAACTCGCGTGCCTGCGCGCCGGTGGACTTCCGCCCGTTCGCGCCGGACGGAGCGCGGTGTCAGGCCCGCGACGGATGTTCCCGCTGGGGCCTGTCGCGAGGATCTCGATGCGATAAGACCGCGGCGAGTTTCTCAGGATCGAGTGGCTTGACGATATGGTTATCGAAGCCCGCCTCGAACGCCGCCTGTACGTCTTGGGGCTGACCATACCCTGTCAGCGCTACCAGGTAGGTGAAATCATTGCCCAGGTTTTCCCGCACCTGACGGGCTACCTCGTAACCATTGAGCCCGGGCAGGCCGATATCCACCAGGGCGATGTCAGGCCGATATTGTTCGATAATGGCCAGTCCGCGAGGGCCGTTTTCGGCTACGAATACCTCGTATCCATCCAGTTCGAGCAACGTGCGCAGCATCTGGCGGTTATCGTCCTGGTCTTCGACGATCACGATGGTCCCACGGCGTGCATCCCGCGTCTCAGACTGGCTACCGTGCCGTTCCGAAGTTTGCCCAGCGGATTCTCCCATGCGGGGCAGCCGAATCTCGAATTGGCTCCCCTTGCCAGGCCCCTCGCTATGCGCGGTAATTGTGCCCTCGTGCATTTCGACGATCGAGCGGACTAGAGTAAGTCCTACGCCCATGCCCCCCTTCGACCGCGACAACGGATGATTGGACTGAACGAACAGATCAAAGATGCTGCGAATCTGTTCGGCGGGAATTCCGACCCCCGAATCGGTGACGCGCATCACTACGTGGCCATCTTCGGCGAAGACGTTCAACTTCACACGCCCCCCGGTGGGAGTAAACTTCGCGGCATTAATCAAGACGTTGGACAGAGCTTGCTGCAGGCGTACCGGATCGCCCAGAACGCTCTCCGAGGGATGGCGGATGTGTTCATCGAAATGCAGTCGATTGGATTCGATCAGCGGCCGGACGGATTCGATCGCGCCGGTAACAATCCGGTGCACCGGCGTCGGTTGCCTGCGCATCTCGATCTTGTTCTGCGTAATGCGGCTGACGTCCAGCAGGTCATCCATCAACCGGGACATTTGGCGACCCTGGCGGCGGATGACGTCGCCGACCTGAGCCAGCGTCGGGTCCGAATCCTGGCAATGCTCCATGATGGTGGCGGCGTTCAGAATCGCCCCAAGCGGATTGCGTAGTTCGTGGGACAGCATCGCGAGAAACTGGTCGCGCCGCCGCACGGCATCGCTCAAGTCGGCCTGCACTTTCTTAACCAGCGTGATGTCGATCAACGTGAGGACGATCCCCTCGACGCGCGACTTGACTCGATAGGGGAGCAGACGGAGCAGGTACCAATTCGCCTGTTTGTCTTGGACCTCGCGCTCCCACCGCTCTCCGGTCTCCAGCACGCGACACAGATCCTCGGTCAATCCGCCGTGGAGAAAATTGTGCGCAAAGCTGTCGATGGGACGGGCGACATCCTGCGGCAGTAAGTGAAACTGGACAGCGATCTGCGGCGTGAACTTTCGAATGCACAGGTCGCGGTCCAGGAAGATAGTGCCCACCTCAGTGCTGGCCAGCAGGTTATCCATATCCGTGGTCAATTCCGACAGCTCGGCGATCTTCTTCTGGTATTCGGCATTGACCGTGAAGAGCTCTTCGTTAACGGACTGCAGTTCCTCGTTGGTACTTTGCAGCTCCTCGTTCGACGCGACGAGTTCCTCGTTGGCGGCCTGCAGTTCTTCGTTGCTGGTTTCGAGTTCCTCGATCGTGCTTTGCAGATTCTCCTTGGTGTGACGCACTTCGTACTCGAGTGATTCAATGCGATCGCGTGCGATCTGGTCGCGATCCGAGTCCAGCGGCCGCACAGAGGATGAGAGGGCCGGGGGAGCCGCGAGAGACTCGAGCACGATCAACGCCTGTCGAACCCGTGAGCGAGGATTGACCAGCGGCTCGACCACGATTTTCAACCTTTGTTCGCCGTCGCGGGCATTCACGCGGACCGACGAATACGCGACGGACTTGTTCTCTTTCCAGCACCGTTGCAGCGCCCCAGTGACGGCCGTACGCAGGTCGTGTTCGAGCATATCGAGCACGTCCTGAGTCGGTCGGCCCCCTTTGAACCGCAGGTAGCGTTCGGCGCCGCCGAACGCGTGTAACAGTTCGCGCCGCTCATTTACGAGCAGCGCCGGCGGTGCGAACTTATCGAGCATCGCGTCATAAGCCCCTAACAGGCCCGCGTCCGGAAGCCCGCGATGAGCCGCCGGGGGTACGGGAGCTATCATGCGGGGACCACGCCCAAACCCCTTCGCCGAGGACAGTCGGATGTCTGAGGGAAAGTGGACGGTTCCGCACTTGCGGTAAATCTTCCAGTGCGGATCCAGCGACTCGAACTCGTCGCGCAGTTCACCCGTGGTCTCGCTGGGCCCCAGGCACAGGATGCCGCCCGAACGGAGTCCGAAGTGAAACAGAGACAGCGCCTTCCGCTGAGCCATCGGATCGAAATAGATCAGCAGATTCCGGCACGTAATCAGATCGAGCTTCGTGAACGGAGCGTCGCTGATCACGTTATGAACTGCAAATACAATCATCTGGCGCAGTTCGGGCACGACGTGGAAGCCATCCCGTTGGGAATCAAAGTAGCGAGCCAGGCGATGGGGGGAGACGTCGCCTAGCGCGGCCCGCTCGTATATACCGGCTCCCGCAATATCGAGTGACGCTCGATGCACGTCGGTCGCGAAGATTTTGACGTTCGCCGGGCGCCCTTGCTTCTCGTACTGCTCGTGTACGAGCATCGCGATGGAATAAGCTTCTTCTCCGGTCGCGCAGCCGGCTACCCAGATCCGGAGTTCCTCGTCCGGCTTACTGTGGGATATCAGCTCGGGAAGGACTGTGTTTTCCAGCCGTTCAAACGCTTCCCGGTCGCGAAAGAACCGGGTGACGCCAATTAAGAGGTCTTTGTACAGCGCGTTCAGCTCTTCGGGATCGCGGCGGAGCCGCTCTACATAGTCGCTCAAGCCGCGGGCACCGACCATCGCCAGCCGGCGTTGAATGCGCCGGCCGACCGTAGTGGGCTTGTAGTGCGAGAAATCGATCCCACACTCTTCGTTCAACAAGCGGAAGAGAACGGAGATGGCGTCCGGCGGCTCGCCGTGCGCCACCACGCCGAGCAGAGTGCCATGGGCGCGCTGGATCAGGGCTGTTGGGATGGCTTCGGGAGCGAGTACCAGGTCCACCACGCCAGTCTCGAGCGCTGCTTGCGGCATCCCGTCGAACCGGGCCGTCTCCTTGGATTCGCAGACGACCAGCCCGCCTGCTTCGTGAATATCCCGGATACCCCGTGAGCCATCGCTGCCGGTCCCCGATAAGATGACTCCCATTGCTCGGTCGCCCTGATCCTGGGCTAACGACCGGAAAAACCGGTCGATGGGCATCGTCAACATCTGCTTGGGATCTTTGTCGTTCAGCAGCAGGCGTCCCTGCGAAATGATCATTTCCTTCTTGGGTGGAATCAAATAGATCGAATTAGGCTCGACAACCATCCCGTCTTCCGCTCGATGGATGGGCAGATCGGTATGCCGCGCCAGCAACTCGTCCATCAGGCTCTTGAAGTCGGGGGACAGATGTTGAATGACTACGAACGCCATCCCGGGCGCGGACGTCATACTGCCGAAGAAGCGTTCCAGCGACTCTAAGCCACCGGCGGAGGCCCCAATACCCACGACAAAGAAGCGATCCCCATCCAGCGATGAGGATCCGGCCACCTCCGGGCGGAGCTCGGACGGAGAATTCGTGTTAGACGCGGTATGTAGGTTAGCATCCACCATGGCGCCTCCTCCTCGGAGTGCTTGGTCCAGCTTCCGACTCCGCTACCCCGCCGGGGCGCGGCGTTGATCGATCGGCAACCACGGCCGTGCAATCAGCAAACAATGTGCCGGATCAGCCCGCGGTGGCGTTCGAGTGATGACGTGGAATTTCGGGAGAGGCTGTGGAGAACCGGCTCCGGCTCGACTGGAGTAGACGGCAACGCGGCGTTGTGCAATGGGAGGGTCGGCATGTTACAGTAGAACCGCGCTGGTCGTCCGCCCACCGCGAGTGACGAGTGATCGCGGGTGCCCTGTCACCCCCTGGCGCGGAGCGGAAACGGCTCCAGCTTCCTCGAGTCTGCCACCGTGAGTTTCTGAAATGCCACGCACTTCTCCGACTATCCGATTGCTTATAGGGCTAGGATTCCTGGCGTTCACCCCTGTCTTGGCCAATCCGCCAGACACGCGTCCGGTGATCGGATTGAGAGACCACACGCCGGCCGTCCATGCCCTGGCCCATGCTCGAATCGTGCTGGGGCCGGGTCGCGTCGTAGACCGTGGCACGCTGGTCGTTCGCGATGGGGCGATTATCGAAGTGGGCGCCGACGTCGCAGTACCTGCCGACGCTCGTATCTGGGATCTGACGGGCAAGACAATCTATCCCGGTTTGATCGACGCCTACGCCGAAGTGCCCCTGACGTCGGCCAGTGGAGGTGCTCCTTATTGGAACTCCCTTGTTACGCCGCAGGGGGGCGTGGCCAGCCAGTACACGACCGATTCGGCGACGAACGAGAAGTTACGAAAACAGGGCTTCGTAGCCAGGCTAATCGCGCCGCAGGGCGGCATCATCAAAGGAACCAGTGCGCTGGTGACGACGCGAGGTGCGGGCGGCGATCGGGATATCCTCCAGGCAAACGTCGCGCTGCACGTGCGGTTGGGAGTGCCACGCGGGCGAAGCCGCGATGCCTATCCCAACTCGCCGATGGGCGCCGTAGCACTAGCGCGACAGGCCTTTTACGATGCTCAATGGTATGGCCAGGCCTGGGGCGCCTTCGCAGCGGATTCGCGATTACCGCGCCCCGAAAGGAATGATGCGTTGGCTGCCTTGCAGCCTTTCGCCGGCGGACGCCAGTCCGTCGTATTTGACGCGGCCAACGAACTCTATTTCCTCCGAGCCGATGCGTTCGCCCGTGAGTTTTCACTTCAAGCGGTCATCCGCGGTTCGGGGCAAGAGTATCAGCGCCTGGACGCCATTCGAGCGACCGGCCGCCCGGTCATTGTTCCCGTGAATTTTCCTCGACCGCCGGTCGTTGATTCGCCGGAAGCGGCTGCCGACGTTGAGCTCCACGAGCTGCTCCATTGGGATCTGGCTCCCGAGAACCCGGCACGGCTGTCCGCCGCCGGCGTCACCATGGCCTTCACCAGCAGCGGTCTGCGCGATGTTGCCGATTTCCTGGCCGGGATACGGACCGCCGTGGAACGAGGACTGGCGCGCGACGCTGCGCTGGCGTCCCTCACCAGCGTTCCCGCGCAACTGTTCGGAGCAGCGAACCGCCTCGGCACGCTCGACGCCGGCAAAGGCGCTCACCTGTTCGTGACGGACGGAGACCTGTTCGACAAGAAGACCAAGATCCTCGAGACCTGGGTGGACGGCGTGCGGTTTGAAATCCAGTCGCCTCCGCCCTTCGATGCGCGCGGCGAGTGGCGTCTGACGGCGACCGCTCCCCGCCCGTCGGCTTCCGGCGGCGAGACACCGACGACCGAGTATGGGGTGGTCATCAAGGGAACTCCCAGCCAGCTGCAGGGCACGCTCCAGGTGCCCGGTCCCGACGGCAAATCGCAAGACGTCAAACTGAATAAACTGGCGCAGCGCGATCTGCGACTAACGGGAACTTTCGAGGCCAAAGCGCTTGGCACGCCCGGGATTGCACAGTTCTCCGGTACCATCATCCTGGTGGACCCGGCTGCACCCACCATTTCCGGCACGACACTGTTCCCGGACGGCCAGACGTGGACCTGGGCCGGCACGCGCACCGGCCAGCACAAGTCGTCTCCAGCTGATAAGCCGCAGCCGGACTCCGACAAACCGGACTCCGACAAACCGGACTCCGACAAACCGGACTCCGACAAACCGGACGCGGACAAACCGGACGCGGACAAACCGGACGCGGACAAACCCGATGTCCAGAAGCCGTCGGCAAAATCGTCCTTCGACGTGCTGTATCCGTTGCACGCGTTTGGGCGTGAGCGATCGGCCGACCAGCCTCAGGACATTCTGATCCAGAATGCCACGCTGTGGACCTGCGGACCGCAAGGAGTGCTGGACAAGGCCTCGCTGCTAGTTCACCGGGGCCGGATTGTGGCGGTCGGACCGAATCTGGCTGCACCGGCCGGGGCCCTGGTCGTGGACGCCGCAGGCAAACACGTTTCGCCGGGGATCATCGACTGCCACTCGCACATGGCGACGGACGGTGGAGTGAACGAATCGACGCAGGCGATTACGGCGGAAGTTCGGCTCGCGGACTTCATCGACAGTAACGACGTCGACATATATCGCCAGCTGGCGGGAGGCGTGACCAGCGCGAACATCCTGCATGGATCGGCCAATCCTATCGGAGGGCAAAATCAGGTCATCAAGCTGCGATGGGGACTGCTGCCCGAAGAACTCAAATTCGCCGAGGCACCGCCCGGCATCAAGTTCGCCCTGGGTGAAAACGTCAAGCAAAGCAACTGGGGCGAAGGGTACACTTCGCGGTATCCGCAGAGTCGGATGGGAGTCGAGCAGCTGATGCGGGATGCCTTCCGTGCGGCCCAGCAATACCGAGACAGCCGGCAACGTTGGGAGCAGCACCACGATTCACTTCCCCCGCGCCGCGACCTGGAGCTCGATGCGCTACTGGAGATCGTCGAGGGAAAGCGGCTCGTGCACTGTCACAGCTACCGGCAGGATGAAATCCTGGCTCTGCTACGAGCCTGCGAGGAATTCGGCATCCGCATCGCCACGTTGCAGCACATCCTGGAAGGTTACAAGGTAGCCGACGCGATGGCACGGCATGGTGCGATGGGTTCATCGTTCTCGGACTGGTGGGCGTACAAGATCGAAGTGTACGACGCCATACCCTACGCCGGAGCGCTGATGCACCACGCGGGTGTCGTCGTGTCGTTCAACTCGGATGACCGCGAATTGGCTCGGCACTTGAACCACGAAGCTGCGAAGGCGGTCAAGTATGGCGGCGTGCCTCCCGAGGAAGCATTAAAGTTTGTGACATTGAATCCGGCCAGGCAACTGCGGGTCGATGCGCTCGTGGGGTCACTGGAAGTGGGCAAGCACGCGGACTTCGTCATTTGGAGTGGTCCCCCGCTGTCGGTTCTTTCGCGCTGCGAGCAGACTTGGATCGACGGGCGCAAGTACTTCGATCGGCAAGACGACCAGCAGCGGCGCGAACAGAACCGCAAAATGCGCAGTACCTTGGTCCAGAAGATCCTGGCGTCCGGGCAGACTTCGCGAACGGCGGAGGAAGCCAAGAAGCCGGACGAAGAACTCTGGCCGCGGTTCGATGAGTTCTGCCGAGCCCGGCGCTAGCGTATACCCCAGGCGAACGGCTGCGCGATCGCGGTGCATCCGTCTGACCGGGGCACTACGACGCATTCCCTGCTGATTTGAAGAACGATAGATCGCTCGTTGCGGCAAGCGACGATACGAAAGGTAAGAAGATGATGCGTTGCACGAACCTCGTCGGATCGACCTTGGCCCGTATCCGGGTCGTCTGTGTTCTGTTGACTGGCTGCGTAGGATGGGGCCTGGCCCCTTGCACATGGGGCTCACCCGAGGTTCCCGGTGCACCCTCATCGGACCCCATCGTGTTGGTGGGTGGGACGGTGTACCCGGTCAGCGGCCCGCCGATTGCGGACGCCAGACTCGTCATCGAGCGCGGCAAGATCCTGGCCGTGGGCCGCGACGTCAAGGTGCCGGCCGGGGCTCAGCAAGTCGACGTCCACGGAAAGCGCGTCTATCCCGCTCTGTTCGACGCTTATACCGACATGGGACTCGTCGAGATCAACAGTATTCGGGCCACAGTTGACCGCCGCGAGACGGGCTCCCTGAATCCGAACGTCAAGTCGTGGGTGGCCGTGAATCCGGACAGCGAGATCATTCCCGTGACCCGCAGCAACGGCGTGCTCCTCACGCTGACCGCGCCGTCCGGAGGCCTGATTGCAGGCAAGTCGGCCGTCATTCAGCTCGACGGATGGACATTCGAGGACTTGGCGCTGCGCACCGATATCGGCATGCACGTGAACTGGCCGTCCATGAGTTCTGCGCGCCGCGACGAGGGTGACTCGAGCTCAGCGCCGTCGCCCCGGAATAGTCCGTTGAAACCGCTCCGCGATGCGTTCGACACGGCGCGTGCCTACCAGCGGGCTCGTGTGGCCCGCCCCCAGGTTCATCCGGTCGACGCCCGATGGGACGCGCTGCTGCCGGTACTCGACCGCCAGATGCCGTTAATTGTGGATGCGGAAGAATGGCAGCAGATTGAAGCGGCCGTCGCCTTTGCCGTTGAGCAGAATGTGCGACTGATCATCCATGGCGGATACGATGCGGAAATGTGCGCGGAGTTGTTGAAGAAACACAAAGTGCCCGTGATTGTGGCCGGCACGTACCGGATGCCGCACCGGGATTCGGATGCGTACGATGCGCCTTTCACGTTGCCCGAGCGATTGCGGCGTGCAGGAGTGCAATATGCGCTGTCGAGCACGGGACGATTCGGAGCTACGGGTGTGCGCAATCTGCCGTATCATGCCGCGATGGCGGTGGCATTTGGGTTGTCCCCCGAAGACGCGTTGCGCGCGATCACGTTGTCGCCGGCCGAAGTGCTCGGCGTGGCCGACCGTGTCGGATCGCTCGACGTAGGCAAAGATGCCACGTTGTTTATCGCTACGGGCGATCCACTCGATACGGAAACGCAGGTCGAGGCCGCCTATGTCCAGGGGCGTCCCGTGGAGCTGAATGATCGCCACAAACGGCTGTGGAAGAAGTACGAGGAAAAGTACCGCCGGCTCTCGGCGGACACGGCACCGTAGGTTCAAGGAGGCAGGTTCCCGCAGAGACCGCGGGGCCGCAGAGAAGGCGGAGGTGCCCGAAGGTCTTTCGGAGAAGGCAAGTGCCCGCAGAGACCGTAGAGAAGGAGGAGGTGCCCGAGAATCTTTTGGAGAAAGGCAAGTGCCCGCAGAGACCGCAGGGGCCGCGGAGAAGGCGGGCGACGGTGGGAATGGCGGAGTGTCAGTTGCGGGGCGATTGGGCCGTGGCGAGCATGGCCTTGGTCTGCGGCATGGCGTCCACAAAACCCGCGTCGGTCCGACGCAACTCGGCGATAGCCTTGTCGCGCAGCTTCGCGAGCAGCGACAGGTGTTCGGGCCGGGCCGCCAGGTTGTGCAACTCGTCGGGATCCGCTGCCAGATCGTATAGCTCTTCTGTTTCGCCGGCGACCAGCGTGCGGATGTACTTGTACCGACCGTCGCGCAGCAGGACGTACCAGGGAACGTTGGCGGTATCGACCAGTGCCGGGCCCGTCGGGATGACATGCGTGTCCGATCCGTAGGCCCGACCGGTGTGGGTAAAGAGCATGGGTGAATTCCAGGCCTTCGTTTCCGG
>JBFWYF010000131.1:0-11632 GCA_050186685.1 Pirellulaceae bacterium | reverse complement strand
TCGTGAACCTCGCGGACGAACCCGTTGCCCGGGATGTCCACCAGCGCATTCGGCAATCGTGTGAACGATTTCTGGGGCACGGCATCGATCTGCTTGGCTGGGTGCCGGGCGATCGGTACGTCGGCGAGGCGGCTCAACAGTCGACACCGTTCGTCTTGTTGTCGCCGACCTCGGCGGGCAGCCAGGCCGTACACCGGCTGGCCCAAGAGCTGGCGGCGGGAGATCGTCGGAACAACCGCCCTGCGGCGCTGGCCGGTTGAGCCGAGCGGCGGGCGACAAGTCCGCGACAGAATACGGGAGACGAGGGGCTTTGACTCATGTCCGGCGGGCGGGCCGCCGATAGATAGGAGGCGCGACTCCGTAACACCACGTGGCAGTTTATAACGGTTACACCAAGTTTGCGGCCAGGAGGGCGAGACATGGGAGCGACCTATGCGGGCATTCTCGGACCGCTCGCCTTTGTCCTGGTGCTGGCACGTGGTTTGATCCAAGGCAGCGCGGCCGACGGCGTGCTTTGGACTGCAACCGTCTGCCTGATGTCGTTCGCGACCTTGGGCTACATATTCGGTCGGATTGCGGACCAGGTCCTGTGGGACGCAATGAAGAGGCAATTTGAAGACCAGATGCAGATGCGCGAAAACACAGCTCCCGAAAGGCATCGCAAGCGATAACGACGGATGCAGCTGGCCATGACGGCCAGCTGGACTCGCGGTCCGACAGACCTCGGCTCCGCGTGCCTGACTAATCATGGAGGATTGCATGTCCACTTCGACTTTGGCGTCCACTTTCGTACCGTTCCCACCGCAAACCGGTGAGATCGAGACGACGAAGCAGCATGGCCCAGAACCCGGTATCCCGGCACCCCATGCCAACCTCGCTGATTTTGAAGACGCCGTAGTCGTCGAAGAAGAGTCCCCGTCTCGCGAAGACGATGCCATCCTGCAAGTCTGGCACGAATTCAAAGCGGACCCCTCTCGCCAAGACCTGCGCAACAGGCTGGTCGAGCGCTACCTTCCCCTGGTGCGTTACAACGGAGAACGCATCTGGGCTCGGTTGCCCGAAGGCGTGGAATTGGACGACCTGGTCTCGGCAGGCATCTTCGGTCTGATGGATGCCATCGAGGCGTTCGATCTGACTCGCGGCGTCAAGTTCGAGACCTACTGCGTGCCTCGCATCCGCGGTGCAATGCTCGACGAACTCCGCACCATGGATTGGGTCCCCCGCCTGGTGCGTTCCAAGGCGAGCAAACTGCAGGAGGCGACCAAGACACTGGAAACTCGCTTGGGACGACATCCCAGCGAGCATGAACTCGCCCAGCACATGAGCATGAGCGTCGAGGACCTGGAAAAAATGGTCGTCGAAGCCAGTGCGGTCAACCTGATCAGCCTCAACAAGAAATGGTACGAGACAGATAGCTACAAGGATGTGCGGGAAATCGACATCCTGGAGGACAAAAAGGGGGAAGATCCCACGCGCCGTATCCAGAAGAACGACCTGATGCGGCTGGTCACGAAGGGACTGAATCGCAACGAACGTCTGATCATCATCCTGTACTACTACGAAGAGCTGACCATGAAGGAGATCGGGGCGACTCTTGATCTAAGCGAAAGCCGTGTCAGTCAGATGCACAGCAGCATTGTACAGCGACTGCAGCAGCAGTTGGGCCGCCGCCGCCCCGAGTTCGGTTCGTAACGGAGTCCCAGAGGCGGAACGCGAAGCGTCCCAGGGGCGAACCGTTATTCTCAGGGGGCCTGCAGAGGCCGCGGAGACCGCGAGGGAAGCCGTTCAGGCCGTTGCCTCGCTCCGCTGCGGCCTCTGCGGAAGTTGCTCCGAACCAGAATTGGGGCCTGCCTGCCATCCTTGGCCGCCCTGTCCGCTGCCTTTCTGGCTCCTTTCTCCAGTCAGCGCGGCTGTTTTGCCCAATCTGGCTTTACACACCGGGCGAAGATTCCTAACATTCGAGCCTCAAATTAGCTCGGAAGACGTTGTTCCCGTCCCAACCCCTCTACGGATGCGTGTTGTCGCGCGTCGCCCTGAGGTCGAGGCTGGACATGCCGGTGGGGGAGGCTGAGTCTCCTTCCCACCTGTGTGCTGCGGGAACCGTCGCATGCCGCATGGAGCAGGCATATGAATGGAATCAGCCTGTTATTCGCGATCGCCGCTTTGGGAGTCGACGGCAAAGTCGAACTCGTCGGCGGGGTACCGACCTGGGTGATCCGCGTCGAGGCGGCAGCCTTACCAGAGCTGACTCAGGGACGGGGGGAAGTCGTCACCGAAGTTACCCCGAAGGATCGCGGGGTGCGGCGCTTCCGAATCGTAGTGACTCCCGAGAAGCTCTACCAACCGCCGGTGAATGACCCGCCGGGACGTTCGGATAGTTCTGTCGAATATGAGGCGGTGCAGCTATCGAATCAAGAAGTCGAGATGTGGGTCCAGGTGGCACCTGACCGGACAAGGACCTGGGAATCGGGCAAGGCCATTGAAGGCACGATTCCTCAGGAGGTTCGAGAAGTCCATCGTTTTCGCGTGTTTGTTGACGTCAACGCGTTGCCCAGCCAGCAGCGGTCGGCGCCGGCGCAGCCCCCCGCGTACACCAATCCTCCGCCGGGCAGTCCGAATTACAGCTTGACGGCCGCCGAGACCCGCTCCACGGCGGAAGCCTCACGTCCCGGTCCACCGGCACTGCGACCTGGCCTTCCGTCGGCGAGCAATGCCAATACGGCCACTCCACCGTTACTGAACAACTCGTCGCTGGGAAATCTGGGTACGAATTCCAGTAGCATTGGCAGCGGTGGACTAGGTTCACGGATTGGGGCGTCGCTACGGAATCCGCCCGATCAAAGCACGGCACCACCGCTGGTCCATGTCGGTTCCGCGCCAACCCTCCCTGGTTACGCCCCGGATCTCGGCGCCGCCGCTAACAATCCGGGCCTGAACAATGCTTACGGCCAAGCCGCGGGCGTCCCCGACCGCAACGGGGGCCAGTACTCGGGCGCGCCCCCCGGAGCCAACTACGGTCCCCCTGGCTATGGACCGGGCAACAATTACCCCGCCAACAACTATGGCGCCAATAACTATGCCCCGAACAACTATCCGCCGAACAGTTACGCCGCTGGCTCTCCGGTCTGGCAGAATGCGTATGCTCAGACCAATCCGGCCGGACAGGGTGGACTCGGATATCCCGGTCAGATGCCTCCGATGCCGAACCAGCAGGTGGTAACGGCGCGTCCGGACAGCCAGGTAGCTCCGACCGCGGCCACATTGCCGTTCCCGACGATGCAGGTAACTACCACGGCGGCGGGCACCGCTGCGCCGGCGCCAGCCGCCGTGACCGCGGCCACGGTCTCGGCGCCTCCCGCTGCTCCAACTGCGGACCCGAGAAGTAACGAGGTCCCCAAGTCGTCGACGCCGCTGATCTTGACCACGCTGGCGCTGTTCACCTCGCTCGGCGTCAACACCTACCTTGGCTGGCTCGCCTACAGTTTCTTCTGGCGCTACCGCGACGCGGTGAACGATTCGGTCCGCGCACGCTCGTACAACGCTCCCGGCCGCCAGGCAGCGTAAAGCTTAGCGCTCGCGTGCTTCCTGAATGAGCGCCTGCTGACGGCGGCACCAAGCCTGCCGTTCGGTGTTTCCTACCACACCATAGGCGCTCGCCAACAGCCCATACGTTTCCGGCTGCGAGGGATCGATCGCCAGGACGCGTTCCCACGCCGCGATGGCCTCGGGCCATTGGCCTTGGCGCAGACGGCAAACGCCGAGCAAGACCCAATCTCGCGGATCCCGGCAGAGATCGGTCAGCGAATCGAGATGGATCGCGGCTTCCTGCCAACGCTGCTGCTGCAGCCCGACACCCGCCAGGAGGCGATGTGCCGACGCTTGCTCCTGTGGCAACGCGGAATCGCTGTTCAACAGCGCCGTCGCCCAACGTACCGCCAGGTCGAGGTCGCCCTGGGCCCCCGCCAATTCCGCCAACCCCATCGCCACACTGGAATCGACAGTCGCCCGCCCGCTCCACGGAGCGAGCAACTCGTGAGCTGCCTTGAGATAGTCCGCGGCCTCCGGGCCGTCGGCATGATCGCGGTAGTACTGGAGACAGGCCAGTCCAAGCGATCGCTGACGCTCTTCCGCGGACAAGTGCGAAATGTCCAGCAGCGGCACCAGCGGACGAAAACCATGGCGGTTGTCCGAAGGGGATTCTTTCGGAGACGCGTGAATTCCGATCCGGTGATGCGTGAAGGCGAGGTGCGGGATCTCGGTCGGCGACGCAGGCATATGGCACGCGGCGCAAGCATCGCCATTGCGCACGGTCCGCTCGGCAACATCCAGCCGGCACGGCTGGCTGTCGTGACAGGTCAGACACGCGGCACGGTAGTGTGCTGCACGGTCCTGGGGTGACACCGCAGCGTGGGCCGGGTGGCACGACAGACACGTCAGGGTGCCGCTGTTCTGAAAGCAGGGGCTTTGGTGCAGCTGCGCCACATGGCCCGTGACGGTCATGTCGGTGCCCGGTGAGGAAAAGTCGTAGTCGATGGCAAACTCCTGCCACTGTCGACCGGGCCGGAACTCGACCGTTTGCCTCCCCGGCGCTGGCACGCGCACCGCCGCGGTGAGGTGGCACTGCTGGCAAATCGCATCGCGCAGCTCGCGCGGCAGCCGAGCCGGGTTGACGATCGTCGGGTCTTCATTCGTCCCGGCATGCTCCGGTTGTCGGGTCCAGCGGTCGACATGTGCCGAACCAGGCCCGTGGCAGCGCTCACAGCCGATGCGTTGTTCGTGCAAGCTCAAACGCTGCACGTTCCCGCGGTCTGCCGCGGCGACACCTGCGTGGCAATACAGGCAATCCCGTTCAATGACGCGATGAAAGGACCGGTGAGCCGGGCGATCGTACCCGGGAGACATGTCCCACCGCTGCAATGATGCATACCACGTAATCGGTGACTCGATGAGAAACCCGGCATCTTCGACGAGATAACTTCGCGTGAAACGACCTGACCCGACGAGCCAGGTGAGGGGATAATCGCCCAGCGGAATCTCGGAGCCATCGCGCGCGAGCAGCGACTCACCATGTCGGAGTTGCCCCTGCCGCCGGTAAACGCGATACCGACGTCCGGACGCAACGTGATCGAAGACAGCGTCCGGAGGTTCTCGCGCGGGATCGACACCACGCAGCGACCGGCTGTGGGCGGTCGCCTGGAACGACGCGTGCTCGTCGGGATGGCACGCCACGCAGCGGTCGGTGCCCACGTACTGGGCCGACTGCGCCTCCGGAGCGACGGCGTCGCGCGACAAGGGCGACACCGGCGCGGCGACTACGCGAAACACCGGGGGCGCATCCCCCGTCTGAGCCGGCATCGGGCGGCGATCGGGCGGTGCGAACGACCGCCACGCGGCCAGGGCCAGACCCAGAACGCCCACGGCCGCGCTGATCCGCGCTGCACGCACGACCTCAGTCCTTCAGCTCGAGCGCAATGTCGTTGGGGCCGTCACCCTTCACGGTGGCCTTAAGATCGGAACCCGTCGCGTTGGTGTAGCGCGGCGGGAAGGGAGGCGGCGGTGGTGCCGAGTAGTCGCCGTCTTTTGGCTCCGGCAAGTTCGGCGTAACGGACACAGTGTATTCGCCCGGTGTCGCGCCGTCACCTGGGGCCTCCGTACCCAGGGTAAATTTACCTTGGGCGTCGGTACGCCCCGTAGCCACCTTGGCTCCGTCCGCACCCGACGCGGACGGCGTAAACATGACGGTAGAATCCGCTACGGGCTTACCCTTGTACACAATACTCCCACTGACGGGCACATTCTTCGTACCACCACATCCACTTGCCACCAGGAGCACAACACAAAGAACCGTTACCAGACCCAGCTTCATCGAAGAAATCCTTGCCTTGAGACTCGCCTATGCCCGAGACAAACCGAAGGCGCCCCGTGGCCCGAAATTCGAGCCACGAGAGCGCCCAGGGGAAGATCCGCATGCGCGACACGGCTACTCGGGTATCTGCACCGCTTCGCCGTTTTGCTTCGTGCCCATACTGCGATAGGTCAGCAACGCGATGGTCTCGGAAATGAACCGCGTGCTCCCGTCGGCGAGAGCAAAGTGGGCTCCTCCCGGATGTTGGCTCATGAACGAATAATTGTTTTGCCAGTTACCCCAGGCGCAGTTTAGGTCGGCGACTTTGTTGCCTGTCTGGCACGTCGCCAGTTGAGACCGCGGGTTTAGTGGAATGGCGACCGTGCCCGTGGTTCCATTAAACCACCACCACCACGTATGAGTGCACCAGCGCGGCACGGCCTCGCCGATCATAAGTGTGTTGCTCGTGCCGTCCGAAACCTGGGCGATTTGCGTGGCACTTTCTCGGCCGATATCGGCGCGGCCACCCCGGAAGAAAATGCCGTTGCCCGCGTCCAATCCGTCACCCGAGCGTCCCCACACAGTATTTGCGAAATCGGGAATCCCCGATCCAGCGGCGGGTTGGGCGTCACTGCGGAAGTTGCCTTGGTTCCAGTTCGCTCCACAAACACCTTTGTAATTGTTGATGGCATACTCGGGATTGACGCCCGAACTGCGATTGGCGCGACTTGCGAGGCGACCGCGATTGTGCAACCCGTCGCTGGGGCATATGTACGCGGGAACGACTGTCCGAGCGACCGCCGCGTTGCTGGGGCTGTTCGGTGCGGCCGCGCTGGCGCCATTACGCGGATCCAGTTTCACGTCCCAATTGAAGTCGATTTGATTATACAGCGCTTGTTGTTCGATGAACGGCAGAATCTGCACCATCCAACTGGTCGAGCGGTGTGACGGATTCACGGGATCGGCGTAATGCGCGTTGCCCGCCGTTCGGGCGTAGTTCATGGGGAACGACTTGAACACGTCGTGATAGTTGTGGCTGGCCAGCCCCAGTTGCTTCAAATTGTTGACGCATTGGCTGCGGCGGGCCGCTTCGCGGGCGGCCTGAACCGCCGGCAACAACAGCGACACCAGGATGCCAATGATCGCGATCACGACCAATAGCTCCACCAATGTAAACGCTCTCGGCTTTGCTCTAACCATACGAGTCCTCGCGCAGATACCAGGAAAGAAAAACAGAAGGAAGAACGCAAACTCAGAGTGAATACAGGCTGACCCGTGCCCGAGCGTGGGAGCCCACCGGTGGCCGCAACCGGTTCAGGCCAGAGCGGGATGAAAGTACCAGCCTGGTTTTATTTCCGCCGACGTAACTTGTTCCGACCCTCAAAAAGCGTTGCGCTACTCCTATACCTTACAGTCGGGTAGTAAGTCAATCAGTTCGGGGGTGTCCTTCGCAGGGGGTTTCGTTATTTCCACGTGAGGGGAGGGGGCGAGGCGGCAAATCAGCAGAAGCCGCGTGACTCGCCGCCCGCAACACACGAACATATGGCAGTCATGAACTACTTTGCACACGGCCGACGTTTTCTACAGGATGCGGGGCTGCTTGCGGGCACCGCCGTCCCCGACTGGCTAAGCGTGGTCAATCGCAAGGTCCGCGCTAGATCGCGTATGGCGAAGGTTTTCGTGGACGACCGCGACCCACACCTGGCGGCCGTCGCCCGCGGCATTGTCCAGCACCACCACGATGATGGCTGGTTCCACCAGACCCGCGCCTTCACGGAGCTCAGCTGGCAATTTACGGTCGAAATCCGACACCGGCTCGTGCCCGACGACGGCTTTCGTCCCAGTTTTCTGGGACACATCCTGGTGGAACTGCTGCTGGACGCCTCGCTGATCGAATCCCACCCGCGGCGGCTGGACGAGTACTACTCGGTCATGGATGCGCTCGACGCCCCGCGCGTCGCCGAGGCGGTGGCCCTCATTACGGGGCAGTCGGTCGAACCGCTCGCCGCGTTCATCCCGCGATTTTCAGCCGAACGGTTCTTGTACGACTACCTCGACGATGGCAAACTGCTCACGCGACTGAACCACGTCATGCGGCGAGTCGGATTACCCGCCCTGCCGGCGTCGCTGGCCGAATTCTTCCCAGAGGCGCGGCAAGCCGTGGAAGGACGGCGCAGTGAGTTGCTGGCCGGCGAGGCCGCTCCCGCGGACTGACCGACGGGACATCTGGCTCGAGTCGCGGAGATCAAGTCTTCACTTCCTTGCGGAGTCGACCACCATGCGCTTTGGAATGAACCTGCTGCTCTGGAGCGGCGAGTTGAGTGACAGCCTGCTTCCGGCCCTGGAGATGCTGAAACGGGCGGGCTTCGACGGGGTCGAGATTCCGCTCTTCAACTTGTCGCTCGACTACGCGAGCTGGGGTCGGCGACTTGAGGACCTGGGACTGGGACGGACGGCCGTCACCGTCCGTGGCGTCGACGACAATCCGATCAGTCCGGACGCCGCGGTTCGGCAGCGCGGCGTCGAGGCGACCAAACGCACGCTGGACTGCTGTGCGGCGGCCGGCGCCACCCATCTGGTCGGACCACTCCACTCCGCGCTGGGACACTTCAGCGGACGTGGCCCAACCGCGGACGAGTGGAAGTGGGGGATCGATTCCATGCGCCAGGTCGCCGAACACGCCGGCCAGGTCGGCGTCACGCTCGGTATCGAATGCCTGAACCGATTCGAGACGTATCTGCTTAACACGCACGCTGATTCGGCGCGGTTCGCCCGCGAAGTCGGGCATCCGAACTGCCGTGTCATGTACGATACGTTCCACGCCAACATCGAAGAAAAAAGCATCTCTCTCGCCATTCACGCATGTGCCGACGTACTGTGCCACGTGCACATCTCCGAAAACGACCGCAGTACGCCCGGAAAGGGCAATGTCCGGTGGGCCGAGAACTTCGATGCGCTCCGGCAGATCAACTACCACGGCTGGCTGATGGTCGAGGCGTTCGGGCTGGCCCTGCCGGAACTGGCGGCCGCCACCAAGATCTGGCGCCGGATGTTTGAAAGTGAAGAGCAGCTGTCGCGAGACGCGCTGGCGTTCATGCGGCGAGAAGTCGCGATGCGGTGGTAGCCTTCCGGAAAAAAACGCCTGAGACAGGCACTTCCCAACGGCCTTGTTGTCCAGGATACGCTGTTTCACTGACACAGCGCTGCCGGTCGACCTGCGCAATCCCGCTCCATCCGCCGGCCGGGATTGCCTTTCTTAGACGCGCAGGAAGATCCGCTGGCGATAGAGCCAGAAACAGATCAGCCAGAATACGGCGGTGACCGCCAACGAGCTGACGATAGGGCCATACGGTCCCTCGAACCAGCTCGGTCCCAGATGGATGCGCAATTGCGTCGCCGTCCACTTGCGCGTCAGCTGTCCGAGCATGTACACCAGCATGGAATTGGTGCCCAGTACGACCAGCGGAAACACCCACGCGCGAAATCGCTTTACATCAACGATGTAATGAAAGGCCGCCAGAATCCAAAGCGCATAGGCGCCGCTGAACAGCGTCCACGACGGAGTCCAGATGCGCTTGACGACAGGGCAGACCGTGTAGCTTGCCGCCACCGCGGCCACCATGCACAGCCCGCCCCCCATCACCAGCCAGGCCGTCGCCCGGGCGCGCGTGCGGTCGCGAAGCAGCAATTCGCCGGCCATCGCCCCCATGAGCATCGTCACAATCGATGGCACGAAATTGAGCGTAGCATAGCCCCCGGTGTTCTCGACGAAAGGTTCAGGGCGAGGAAACAGGTTCAGCAACCAACGGTCCACGTCCGCCGCGGCGTTCGTGTTCTTGGCGAAATGGTCCGCATAACTGCTGGCTCCCGATACCGGATGCTGAACGAACCAGTACCAGTACCCAGCGAGGATGGCTGCGGCCACGATCAGCTGACACGCCGTCCAAACGCCGCGGTACGAGCGCGGACGCTCGTCGCTTAACGGATCCGCCGGTTCCTCTTCACGCGGCCCCAACAGGCAAAAGACGAAGAAGTACCCGAGACCTATCTGCGAAAGCACATTGACGAAGCTCCAGTTTGTTTCCTGCGACCAGGCGGACGACAGAAACACGCCCATCAGGATGAGGACGCAGGAACGGATGAGCGCATGGAGGGCTCGCCCCAGCCAGTTCTCGCCCAGCGCTGCTCGCTTGGCATATGAGAACGGCATCGCAACGCCCACCATGAACATGAACGACGGCTGGATCAGGTCCCAGTACGAACACCCGACGACGTGAAACTGGCTGATCCATTCCGGATGTTCAAACTGAAAGCCAATGGCTGTCCAGACCGCACTGTCGGGATGCTGCTTGGCGACCTGGGTCAGCCCGAAACCACTGGCGGCCAAGGACAGCATGATCAGTCCCCGGTAGGCATCCAGTGACACGAGACGCTCGCTGGCCGCCGCCGCTTTGGTCGGGAGCATTTTCAGATACATCCGGTACTCCTCCGTAAACTCGGCAGCTCGCCGGGCGGTCAGGGAGCCAGCCAGACTCGGTGCAGCATCGCGGCCAGGACGCCCCCGGCGAGGGGCCCCACGACCGGAATCCAGGCATACGACCAGTCGCTGTCGCGCTTGCCGGGAATCGGCAAGAGCGTGTGCGCCAGCCGGGGCGACAGGTCGCGCGCTGGATTGATCGCATATCCCGTCGTGCCTCCCAGACACAGGCCGATTGCGAAGACCACCAGCCCCACGCGTACTGCGCCGATCGAGCCCAGTCCCACCAGCACCTTCGCGTCACTTGCTCCATCTGGAAATAGAAACGAGGCATCGGCCATCACCAGCGCGGCGGTGACCAGGACAAAGGTACCTACGACTTCGCCCAGGAGATTGGACGCGGTGTCACGCACCGCCGGTCCCGTACAAAACGTGGCCAACTTGGCGTCAGCATCGGCGGTAAGAGCGTAATGCGGGCGATAGAAAGCAAATACGGCAGCGGCGCCGATTAAACCGCCCAACATCTGTGCAATCACAAAGCCGGGCAACATTCCCCACTCCAGCTTGCCGACCACGGCCAGCGCCACCGATACGGCCGGGTTGAGATGGGCGCCGCTGATATCAGCCACGCAGAGAACGGCGGTATAGACGGCGAACGCCCAACCGGCCGTAATGACGATCCACCCGGCGCCGTGCCCCTTGGTGCGGCTGAGAACGACGTTCGCGACGACACCATTGCCCAATAGAACGAGCATCGCCGTGCCAAAAGCCTCAGCCAGAAACATGTTCATAGAATCCATGGAGTAAGCGCGTCATTGCGGAAAATCCGCGAGCCAGCGTACCGAGTACCCGCACGTTGTGCAAACTACCGACCTCTGCAAACTTCCCGCTCTCCGCGATTCCGCTCCTCGATGCCCCGCAACGGACAGAGGAGTACCGTCGAGAGCCGCCGATCGATCTGACCTACCCTTTTACCTCGCTCGTCTGCAATAATCCTCGACCTTACCGTTTCCAACCGCTTCGCTCACCGCTTCCATGATGCGATCCTCCGCCTCTCTCCGCACTCCGCGATTCATCTATTTCGACCTCGGCAATGTGCTCCTGTTCTTCAGTCATCGCCGCGCTGCTCGCCAGATGGCGCAGGTCGCTGGCATCGACGAGGATCTCGCGTACGAATGCGTCTTCGGCGGGGGTGAACTGGAATACCGTTACGAGGCGGGCGAGTTTTCGAGCGCTGAGTTCTGCCAGCGCTTCGGAGCGGCGACATCCAGCTGTCCGGATCCTGAACAACTCCTGCTCGCCAGCGCCGA
>JBFWYF010000130.1:0-11634 GCA_050186685.1 Pirellulaceae bacterium | reverse complement strand
TTGTTTGCGATGAGCGGATCACTGGGGCAGCTCGTGATGTATACGTTCAAACTGGAATACGCGCCGTGCAGACCACGCCGCTGCTCGCTCGCGATGGGCACAAACTGGGCGCCATCTCTACGCATTGGAAGACGCCGCGCGACCCACACATGCTGACCGAGCGCGACTGGCGGATGTTGGATGTGTTGACCCAACACGCGGCCGACCTGTTGGAGCGGGTCAAGACGGAGCAATCCCTCCGCGACGCGGATCGCCGCAAGGACGAGTTCCTCGCGACGCTGGCGCATGAACTGCGCAACCCTCTAGCCCCCATCCGCAACAGCCTACACATTCTTCGGCTGGCTGGGGCCCAGGGCGAGGTCCTGGAGATGATGGATCGCCAAGTCAACCATATGGTGCGGCTGGTCGACGATCTGATGGAGGTCTCTCGCATTACCCGCGGCAAAGTTGAGCTGCGAATGGAAACAATTGAACTGGCCAGCGTTGTTCGAAGCGCCGTCGAGGCGGCCGGTCCCGCTGTCGAGGCAGCCGGCCATCGGTTGGCCATCAGTCTTCCTGCCGAGCCAGTGCTGGTGAAGGCGGACCCGGTGCGACTGGCCCAGGTTCTTTCCAATCTGCTGAATAATGCCGCCAAGTATACCGAGCGAGGCGGCCAGGTATGGCTCAGCGCCCGGCGACAAGGCGACCAGGTGACCTTCTCCGTGCGCGACTCGGGCACCGGCATCCCGGCGGAAATGTTGCCGCGCGTGTTCGACTTGTTCACGCAAATCGATCGCACGCTCGGCCGTGCCCAAGGCGGCCTGGGGATCGGGCTAGCTTTGGTTAAGAGTCTAGTGGAGTTGCACGGCGGCAGCGTTGAGGCGAGGAGTGACGGTCCCGGCCGCGGGAGTGAGTTCGTCGTCCGCCTGCCCGTCGTCGCGAACGACCTGCGCGACCGCACGCCGGGGGATGTTGGCCTGGATAAGGCGCCCGCGGGCCTGTCGGGACAACGCATTTTGGTGGTCGATGACAATCGCGACGCGGCAGACAGCTTAGCGACTTTGCTTCGATTCCTTGGCGCGGAAGTGCGGACGGCCTACGACGGTCAGGCCGCCCTGGCGGAGATACGCGTCCACCGACCCGCCGTCGTTCTCCTGGATTTAGGTATGCCCGGCATGGACGGCTATGCGGTTGCCGCCCAAGTGCAACTCGAACCGTGGTTCCAGGATGTGGCGCTGATTGCGCTGACTGGCTGGGGCCAGGAGGAAGACAAGCAACGCACGGAGGCGGCAGGGTTCCGCGCCCACCTGGTCAAGCCGCCGGACGCGAAGGCCCTGCAGACGCTGATCGTAAACCTTGCTTCGGAGCAAGGGATGGCCGTCAAGAAATTCTCGAAGCTGCACGCGGCCCGTGACGGATTGGTCGCTCGGGACAGCAAATGACCCCCTGAAGCCGCCGGGGCGAGGCGCTCCTCATGGGGAGGCAAGCGGGCGCCACGACGCGTATGTCCCGCGGTGTGGCGGCGGCTTGCAAAGCCGCGACCGGCGGATTCGACTCCTCCCGGTGCCTTGACGCGGGCGAGGTGAAACAACGGCTGGCTTACGTCCCCTCCAATTCAACTGGCTCCGTAGGCGAGGCTTCTGGGGAGCCTCCCTGCAAGAAGAACTAGGGCTCGCTCCCTACCCAACAGACACTTGCCGACGTCATCACCCTGTTCGCCTGCCCGAGAAGATATTCTCACGCGGAGACGCAGAGGCACGGAGGGTGTAGGAACCTGTAACACCCGATGACGCTAGAGTGGATTACCAGTCTAGTAGGAGAGGTGGCGCGGGGGCCCGCCGCCTCTCTTTTTCTTGACGATCCATGGCGCGACTGGGTCTCGCTCCAAAAACAGGTAATTTGAGTATACCTAACGGGGTTATCCACGGCGCAAGGCTACCGGATTGGAACAGCAAAGAACAGCGTGCGCTTAACGGTGGTGCTTGTAGACAGGAAGCGTGGCCTTTTCTGGAATCCGCCCTCGTTCCCCGGTATCCTGGGGGGCATGTCCGAAATCACGCATATTCTGTCGCAGATCGAGCAGGGTGATCCGCTGACGGCGGATAAGCTGCTGCCGTTGGTTTACAAGGAGTTGCGATTTCTCGCCGCGGTGAAGCTGCGCCAGGAGAATAGCGCGCAAACGCTTCAGGCCACGGCACTTGTACACGAGGCCTATTTGCGGCTCATCAGAACTCAACCTGGGCGATGCTGGGACCACCGCGGTCACTTTTTTGCGGCAGCCGCGCAGGCGATGCGACGGATCTTAGTGGAGAATGCCCGCCGCAAACAGCGGTTGAAACATGGCGGCGACCGTCAGCGTCAATCGTTGGAGACAGTCGAAATTGCCACTGCCGAAGTCTCGGACGAGTTGCTGGCCCTTGACGATTCGCTAGATCGCCTCCAGCGCGAGGATCCGGTAGCTGCCGAACTTGTCCAGTTGCGGTATTTCGCGGGTCTGACCGTCGCTCAGTCCGCGGCGTTGCTGCAAATATCGCCGCGTAAGGCTGATTTTATCTGGGCCTTCGCCCGGGCGTGGCTGCGGCGCGACATCGAGGGAGTGCGGTAGATGGCCGCGCCGGATTTGTTTGCGCGACTCGTCAGCCAAAGTCGCATTAGTTCTTGACCACGGGGCTTTCACGGGTTCTCGCCACGCTTATGCAAGTCCGAGAAATCTTCATTGAAGCGCTGCAAAGACACGACGACTTGGAACGGTCGACCTTCGTGGCAGATGCTTGCGGCCAGGATGCATCATTGCGCCAGCAAGTCGAGGAGTTGCTCGAGGCGCATTTCCGTGAGGAGCTGTTTTTTCTGGATGCCCCCCCAGTCGAAGTAGCGGATTCGCTCCCGGCTTCTCCACCGGTCAAGGAGCCTCTGGGATCCCAGATCGGCCCGTACAAGCTCCTGGAACAAATCGGTGAAGGAGGCATGGGTGTCGTCTATCTCGCCGAGCAGTCGATGCCCGTGGAGCGCCGGGTGGCGCTCAAAATCATCAAGCCCGGGATGGACAGTCGGCAGGTCATCGCCCGCTTTGAAGCGGAGCGGCAAACCTTGGCAATGATGGAGCATCCAAACATTGCCAAGGTCCTCGATGCTGGTGCCACCGCCGGCGGCCTGCCCTATTTCGTCATGGAGTTGGTGCAGGGCGTGTCCATTACGCAATTTTGCGACGACCGGCGTCTGCCGCCAGGCCCGCGACTGGCGCTGTTTGTCCAGGTCTGCCGGGCGATCCAGCATGCGCACCAAAGAGGCATCATTCACCGTGACATCAAGCCGTCGAACATCGTGGTCATGGAACACGATACTCGGCCGTTGCCAAAAGTGATCGACTTCGGCGTGGCGAAGGCGATTGGCGAACCGCTGACAGAGAAAACGGTGCACACCGCGGTCTTTCAGTTGATCGGCACACCGTCCTACATGAGCCCGGAGCAGGCGCATAAAGGCGCACGCGATATCGATACCCGCAGCGATGTTTATTCGCTGGGCGTGTTGCTTTACGAGCTGCTTACAGGGACGCTTCCGTTCGTCGGGGAGACGTCGGAGCAGACCGGCATCGATGACTTGCGACAGCTGATTCGCGAGCACGAGCCGCCGTATCCCAGCAGCCGCGTGAGTACGCTCAGCGATCCGGCGGTTTCCACGATTTCCGAGCGTCGCGGGCTCGATCGGCGTCGACTGCGTCAGACACTGCGCGGCGAGCTCGATTGGATCGTGATGAAGGCCCTGGAAAGGGATCGCGACCGCCGATATCCCTCGGCGAGCGCGCTGGCCGACGATATCGAACGCTACCTCGGCGACTTGCCAATCGTCGCCCGGCCCCCCACGCTCTGGCTGCAACTGAAGAAGTTTGGCCGTCGGCATCCCGTGTGGATGGTGTCCGTCGCGGCCGGCGTGCTCCTCGCGAGTGCACTCGTGGCGGGTGTTTCATGGCACGCTTTCCGACTCGCCCAGTCGCTGGCGGTTTCCGATCGTCTAAGGGCGGAGGCGGTCGAGAGGGAACGGGTACTACGCCAGGAGCTTTACGCCAGCGATATTCAGCGCGCGGCATTCTCGGCCACGAGCGGCGACATTGTGGAAGCGCGGCGGATTCTCGATCGCTACCTGCCCGCGCCCGGCCAACGGGAGGAGCGCGGCGTGGAATGGGCTTATCTGTCAAAATTGGCTCAGGGGCCCCGGACGGTCATGGGCGGGCATGAGGCGCAAGTGTTAACGGCCGACGTTTCGCCCGACCACTGGCTTATGGCCAGCGGCGACCGGGGCGGTACGGTCAAGATCTGGAATCTCGAGACTGGGACCGTACTCCGTTCGCTGCGCTATTCCCACCAAGAAGTGACCTCCGTGCGGTTCTCGCCGGACGGTACCCAGCTGGCTACGGCCGGACAAGACAGGACCATTCACCTGTGGGACGTTCGTACGTGGACGGAAATCCGGAAACTGGAAGAGCATGAGCGGACCATCACCGGCGTGGCTTGGTCACCCGATGGGAGGCGGCTGGCCTCGAGCGGCCGCGACAACCAGGTTCACATTTGGGACGTCGTCCGGTGCAGTGTCGCCATGACGCTGCCTGAGCACACGGATGTGGTCCGCTGCCTCGCCTGGTCCCCGGATGGCAAGTGGCTGGCGTCGGCCGATATCCTCCACGGCGTACAGCTCTGGGACACAGCGGACTGGCAACTGCAAGGCCGACTGCCGTACCTGGACGAGGAAGGGGAACCGAGAGGGGTGTTGGTGATTGCCTTCTCGCCAAGTTGCCGGTCCCTGGCCTATGGAGGTTATGGCGGAAGCGTTTGTATCGCCGATCTGGCGATCAAAGCGGAGACGATCAAAACGGAAGCCGCCACGAGTGTCTGGTCGCTCGCGTTCATGGAAGAAGACAGGCTCGTTGTCGGGACGGGCAGTGAATGCAACGTGCTCGACCTGAATCGCAGCCTCCGGACGGCGACGTGGATTCGCGAGGGAATCGGAGAAAGAGGGAGCGTCAGGGAAGTGATTATCGTGCCCGACGGCCGGACGCTGGTCACGGCAGCTGAAGAGCAGCGAACGATCTCAACCTGGGACCTAGGCACGCTGATTGGACGAGAAGAAGTCCAGCTCGTCGAACGACCGGTGGCGATCGCCCCCGCCGACGACATCGTCGTCACCACGCCACCCGGCCAAAGCGTGCTCAACGTCCGCCGCACGATGAGCGGCGCCGTCGCCGCATCCATCGCCTACGATCCCCTCGAGGACTGTCTGGGGGTTTTTTCCCAGGGGGGAGATTTTTTTGCCGCTCCGCTGCCGCGGCAGGAGCAGGCAATTGCCGTCTGGGACACCCGCACCTGGCAGTCGTTCCAGCCACTTGCTTCGCCTGGCATGCCCGTCAGGGAATTAGCCCTCTCGCGCGACGGCGCCTGGCTGGCCGGGGCCGGTCGCGGATGTTTCGTGGGCGTGTGGAACGTCGCCAACGGAACCTGGCGATCATTATTGCCGCCCGATAAGAACATCGACGGTTGGCCTGCGCAGATGGCGATTGCCTTTTCTCCGGTTGAGAACCTGCTGGCGGTGGCCCGGCATGACGACCCGCACATTACTCTTTACCGGCCGGAGCGTGGTGGGGAGACACGGCGAATCGCGGCCGAGCCTGTGATTCAAAGCCTCGCCTATTCCTCCGACGGCAAACTGCTGGCGGCTGCCGTGCGGGATGGCGTCATCCTGTTTGAGGTATCGACGGGCAGGCGCCTCGGTGTTCTCCGGGGGCAGAAAAGAGCCGTCGTCAGCGCGATCCAGGACATCGCTCTCTCACCTTGTGGAAGGTTGCTCGCCTCCACCGCAACGGACGACACTCTCAGCCTGTGGGATCTTCCGACTAGGCGACACCTGCTCTGGATACCGCTTCCCAGCCGTTCTCGTCTCCTGCAGTTTCACGCCTCCGGGCAACTGACAGTCGCCTGTTCCGACCATCAGCTGCTGACTTTTGCCCCCGCCAACTCTGCCGTTCTGGGCCAGCCATAGATCGTTACGCGAATCCGGCACTTCTTTCTCGCACGCAGGTAGACTGTGCGTTGCCATCTGGCAGGGGACATTCATCGCCGGTTCTCCGCGCCGCGATCTAAATCTCAGGAAGTTTTTGCGCGATCGGGTCGCGGATCTCGCATTACTGTGTGGGCGGGTAGTACCTCATCAGGAACGGGACGAGGTACGGTCTCGCGCTGGAAACCGGCTGTACGCTTTGTGCATTTGAGTCATTCGATTACGCGAGGAACCGTAGATGCTTTGGGAAAACGTTGGCGGAAAACGAAAGCCTCGGGAATCGAGTACCTGGCGGCTGCTGCGTCTGCGGAACCGGCGGAATGCACCCGGACGTGGCAAACGCCCCAGGCCGTTTCATCTCGAACCGCTGGAGGTTCGCCAGATGCTGGCGGCCGATCTGACTGTCGAGCACCGCGCCGCCACGGATTTATTGACCGACCAGGTGTCCTTGGATACCGTCGCGCTGGAGGACAGCTCCCCGACGGAGACGTCGCCGGGTGCGCTGATCGCGTTCGGGCAGTCATATCAAGTGCTCGAAAACCATGATGCCGAATTGGGGCCGATTGCGACTCCCTCGCATTACTTTGCCGAGACTGGGAACGAGCATCGGTTCGCTTGGGAAGATCACGACCCGGCGACCCCCGACGTGATTGATGTCTTTTATGACTTCCGTGATTCCGGCGGATATCACAACGCCATTTCCGCGGCACAGCAAGTCACGGCCGAGGCGGCGTTGCAGTTGTGGAGCGATGCAACCGGCGGCCGGCTACGTTTTTCGCGGAGCACATCAGCTGTCTTGGATCAAATCATCAATATTGGCGTCGGCGATCTAGCGGCATTCGGCTTCCCCAGCGTGCCTCGCGGCACGCTCGCCTTGGGCGGCGGAACCTTCACTCACGCCGCGGGCTACACGATCACGGCAGGTGTGGTGTGGCTGGATTGGACCGAGAGCTGGGACGACACGATCGGTAACGGCGATCCTCCCGGGACGTTTGACTCGCTGACGGTCTTTGCTCACGAGATCGGCCATGCCATCGGATTAGGACACATGGATGACTTGCCCGCCGCCGACATCATGGATGGCGCTTACTGCAGCGAGCAGACATCGCTTTCCGCGAATGACCGCGCGCATGTGATCGCGCTGTATGGGAAGAATCGCGAACCTGCCGTCGCCGAAGGTGATTCGGAGACGGTGATCTCGGCAGCGGCGCAAAACGTCACGATCAATACGTCGACCCTGACGATCTCGGGCGACGACAGCCATTCGCAGAAGTTTTATGGCACGCCGTTCCAAACTGCGATCGTCAATGGTGTCGCGACCTTTTATGTTGCTGGCGACCTGTCGATCGGCCCCGACAACATCAGCATCGTCGGCAGCCGGCCTCTGTCCCTGGTCGTGGGGAACAACGTTTCGATCGCCCCCGGCGCGACGTTTGATGCATCGGCCGTGGGCGCGACGGCCAAGGCCGGCGGCGGCGCGGGGCGAACGAGTGGTGGATCGGGCGGCAGCGGCGGGGCAGGGCAGACCCTATTAGACAACCGGGGATTTTCCGGTCTCGGCGGCTACTCGCCGGCCACGAATCCGCTCGATGAAACCGGCACGCCCCCGCTGGCAGGTACATCTTTCGGCGATAGCGGTCAGAACGGCGGCAGCGGCACTCAGGGGGCCAATGGAACGAAAGGGTCCGCAGGCAGCGCGGGTTCGAGCGGGCTGGCAGGCTTCAACAACAGCGGTGGGGGTGCCGGGGGTGCCGGTGCGACGGTGGGTGGGGCATCCGGACATGGCGGACCGGGCGGAGCGGGCGGAGCGGGTGGAGCGGGCGGCCGCTACGATACGTGGGGCTTCGTCGACCCGAATACCGCCGCGGCCGGCCAGGACGGCAGCGATGGCGGCGCCGGTGCCAACGCGGCCAACAGTTGGACTAATCGCCATGGTGGCAATGGCGTCGCCGGGGTGCCCGGCGGTGGCGGCACGAACAACGTGACGGGCCTGACAATCTCAGGCGGGGCGAGTGGCGGGAGTGGTGGCGGCGGCAGCGGGGGAGGCGAAGGAGGTCAAGGGGGTGGCGGCGGAGGTGGTGGTGGCGGCGGGCAGGGCGGGAGAGGACAGAAACGAGTCACGGAATACGGGGTCGTCGGTTATGGATCGTTCAATTTTCCGATCCTCGGAATTACTTCGGACACCCTGTACTACGTCTCCGGCTACAGCGGACTGTTCAGCAACAGCGTGCAGGTAGGCGGACAAGGCGGTTTCGGCGGTAACGGTGGCGCCGGCGGTGCAGGTGGCGCCAGCGGTGCCGGCGGGGGAGCTTTCGAGCTAATTGCTGGCGGACGACTGACGTCCGACGCGCAGTTCAGCGCTCGGGGCGGTAATGGCAGCAACGGCACGACGGGGAGCGCAGGCAGCGGCGGCGGCAGCGGGAGCAGTGGACAGGCGAAATCAGCGAAACACACGTCCGGCATCGATCC
The DNA here is from genome assembly GCA_050186685.1 of Pirellulaceae bacterium. Classification (GTDB taxonomy): domain Bacteria; phylum Planctomycetota; class Planctomycetia; order Pirellulales; family Pirellulaceae; genus CAZFLF01. The sequence goes on along the minus strand of JBFWYF010000130.1, from coordinate 3,141 downwards.
GGATTTTCCCGCTGAGCCGTATGCCGGCCACGGAGGTGCACGGGGAGCTGGCGGCACGGGCGGCACGGGCGGCAACGGCGGACAAGGTGGAACCGGCGGGGCAGGAGCCGGAGGCGCCGGCGGAACCGTTAAACTATTCGCCTCTGTCCTGGATGTCGATGGCACCAATGTCAACACGTCGGGTGGCTCCGGCGGAAATGCCGGAGGCTCCGGCCGACTGATTATCGGCGACAACACGATTAATCCCTCGAGTTATGTGTTTCCTGGGAACGCCGCAGGAGCGCGGCTCGAGGCATTTACTGGTTCCCGAAGTCCCAACCCATTTCTGTCCGGCAGCCCGGCGTCGCCGAATATTCCGGACCTGATCGGCGGAGCCGAAGCATTTGGGCTGACCACGCTCAACGCTGCAGACCTCCTCGGCTCGGCAGCCGGCAACGACACCGCGGCCGTGTTGGCGCGATTCGATACGGGGATTGCCGGTCTCAACACCTCGTTTACGGGATACGATCTGGTGTTGTTTGCGGACCTCACCGGTTCCGGCATCCGCGAGCCGAAGCTGGGCGTCGGCGGCGGCCTGGTCCCGCTCCGGAGAGGCGGCTTTGCCAACGACCCGCTGTTCGGCGGCTCCGGCGATCAGACGCTGAGCGAACTTGGGAGCTACCAGGTTTATGCAACGCTTGTTCCGGAAAACAGCACGCTGTTTCGGTTCGGAGGAGGTGTCGACGGCGGACCTTTCGTCGAGGCGCAAGGCGCCCTGGCCGACGGCCAGGTGCTGCGACTGACCTATCCGCGCAATGACCCGCCCGTGATCGCCGCGCCGCAATCGCTGACCGGCGTCGAGGACACGATGCTCGCGGTGACCAGCGTGAGCGTCGATGACTTCGACGCCGGCACCGGAGCCATGCGGCTCTCGTTGGAGGCATCCCATGGAAGCCTGACTTTGGGAAATACCGCGGGGGTGGTCTTCGAAAGCGGCTCGAACGGGGCGCACAGCCTGAGTTTGCGTGCCAGCCTGGCGGACATCAACTCGGCGCTGTCCGGACTGTCGTACGTCGCCGACCCGAACTTCCATGGCAGCGACGTAATCACCGTGACAGTGGATGACCTGGGAAACGCCGGCCCGGGCGGTCCCAAGTCGGCGACGCGTGCCATGCTGCTGACGGTCACTGCCGTGAACGACGCGCCTGAGTTCACGGTTCCCGGTCCGCAAGCGACGGACGAGGACGTGCCACTGTTGCTGGCCGGTGTCCAGGTCCAGGACGTCGATTTGGGCACCGGACAGATCGAAGTGAGCCTGTCGGCCACTCGCGGCGTGCTGCGGCTCGGTAATGTCGCGGGGCTCACGTTTTCCAGTGGCGCCAGCCCCTCCGCCACAATGACCTTCCGGGGGTCACTCTCTCAGGTCAACACGGCACTGGGCGCGCTCTCGTACACCGGTAATCCGAATGCATCCGGCACGGACGTGATCACCGTCCGCGCCAGCGACCAGGGAGCGAGCGGTTCCGGTGGAGCGAAGCTGGATGTCGAATCTCTCGTCGTGACGATCAATCCCGTTAACGATCCGCCAGTGGCGATCCTCGGCGGTCCGTATGAGGTCTTTTCGGGACAGCCGTTGGACATCGATGCCTCGAGTTCGTACGACGTCGAGTTCCAGCCACTGACGTACCGCGTCGATCTGAACGGGGACTTCGTTTCGGACTTTACCAGTACTAGCGCCGGTTCCCTGAGCGTGCCGTTTTCCACACTGGCGACATTCGGCCTCAACGTCCCGGGCAGCTATCCGATCAGCCTGCTGGTGTCGGATGATCAAGGCGGGCGCGGATCGGCGACGACGTTGCTGAAAGTGAAGGCCTCGAATGCGCCGCCCGCGGTTGTCGTTCCGGGGTCGCAGTCAATCGACGAGGAGGGTTCATTGCTGCTCGAGGGTATCACCGTTTCGGATGCGGATCTGGGCGGTGGTGAAATCGAGATCAACGTGCAGGCTACGGGTGGCGGGTTGACCTTGACGAATTCCACCGGCATCACATTGCTCAGCGGCGGGGACGGTGAGTCGCAACTCCTGTTCCGCGGACTGTTGCCTCAAGTGAACACCGCGCTGGCCGGGCTGCGGTTCCACGGCGCGCAAAACTTCAACGGTTCCGCCGAAGTTGTCGTGACGGCCAATGATCTCGGAAACACCGGGGGCGACGGACCGAAAACCGACAGCAAAACCATCGCGGTCGCCGTTGCCGCCGTGAATGACCCGCCGCAAGCCGCCAGCCAGTCGATTGGCGTGTTCGAAGGGGAAAGAAATTTTGTCCCGCTCGGAGCCACGGATCCGGAAACACCCGCCAGCCGGCTGGTGTTCTCGATTCAGTCTCTCCCGACGTTCGGGGTGTTGATGCGCGGTGGCGTTCCCGTGGTTGTCGGCCAATCGTTCACGGGTCCGCCCGCGGATCTGCAATTTGAGCTTGCCGCCGACTGCGATTGCCCTTCGGCGCGAACCTCGTTCACTTTCCGGGTCATCGACGCCGGGGATCCCGACGGCTCCGGCAATGGGCAACTGGTCAGCGCGCTGGCCACTGTCTCACTCAATGTCCTGATTGGATTCGGCCTCGCGGGGGATCCCGCGGCAATTCAAATCGACGAGGAGGGCCATGTCACGATCCTGGGGACCGGAGGGGCCGATTCGATCCAGCTCGCCGAGTCGCCCGAAGGGCGGCTCACCGTGAATTCCCAGATTGCCACGGACGCGCAGAATTTCCCCGCCGGCATTCCCGTGGACAACATCCAGTCGCTGGAAGTCCGCGGCGGCGCGGGGGACGACTATTTCGATGTTGGGATACAACTGCCCACCGATCGCCCGCTCGTTGTCGTGGGGGGGGCGGGTAATGACACGATCCAGGGCGGCCCCGGCGACGACCAACTCTACGGCGATAACCGAGACGGCAGCGGAAGTGGAGATGACATCCTCACGGGCGGCGATGGGGACGATGTGCTCAGCGGCGCAGGTGGAAACGACTACTTGCGCGGTGGCGCGGGAAAGGATCGGCTCTACGCCGGCGCCGGCGATGACACGGTTATCTCAGTGGATACGGCGTTCTACCCTCGTAAGGACGTGGATCCGCTGCCAGTTACCGACAGTGGCACTGGGAATGACTG
>JBFWYF010000129.1:0-11677 GCA_050186685.1 Pirellulaceae bacterium | reverse complement strand
GGCGATCTACCTGGCGGCCCTGGGTCCGCAGGGATTGCGCGAGACGGCGGAGTTGTGCTTGCAGAAGGCGCACTACGCCGCCGAGCGCCTCACGCAGGGCTCGCGGTTGGAACGGCCATTTCGCCAGCCGTTTTTCAAGGAATTCGTGATTCGCGACCGAAAGGGTGACGTCCGGAAGCTGCTGGAGGACGCCCAGGCAGCCGGGTATCTCGCCGGCTTGCCGCTGGGCCGCTGGTATCCCGGCTGGGATGACTGCTTTCTCGTCGCGGTCACCGAGAAGCGCACGCGAGCCGAGATCGATGGTCTGGTCAGCGTGTTGGAGTCTTAGCGGCGAGCTTACCCCCCAAAAAAGAAAAGCATGCGTAATACCCGAGCTACCCAACTGCTGTTCGAACTTTCCCGTGCCGGACGCCGCGCGTCGCGACCGCCGACATGCGACGTACCGACGCAGCCTCTTGACGCGCTCGTGCCAGCCAGCATGCTGGCCGACCAGCCGCCGCCGCTGCCTGAAGTGACCGAGCCCGATGTGGTCCGGCATTTCACGAATCTCTCGACCTGGAACATGTCGGTCGACACGCATTTCTATCCCCTCGGCTCGTGCACGATGAAGCACAACTCGAAGCGGAATGAGCGGCTGGCCAACTGGCCAGGCATCGTCGACCTGCATCCGTTGCAGCCCGACTCGACTTGCCAGGGAATGTTGCAGCTGCTTTACGAGCTTCAGGAAATGCTCGCGGAGATTTCGGGACTGCCCGCGGTGTCGCTCCAGCCGGCTGCCGGGGCACATGGCGAACTGACGGCCCTGATGGTGGCCGCGGCTTACTTCCGTCATCGAGGCGAATCGCGCACGAAAGTCCTGTCGCCCGACAGTGCACACGGTACGAATCCCGCGAGTGCCAGTATGGCCGGCTTCGAGGCCGTGACGGTCAAGAGCGGCAGCGATGGATTGGTGGATCTGAACGACCTGCGCGCGAAGCTGGACGACGACGTGGGTGTGTTCATGATCACGGACCCCAACACCCTGGGGATCTTTGACGCTCAAGTCCGGGACATTGCGCAGCTGGTGCATCAGCGGGGCGGCCTGATTTACCTGGACGGGGCCAACATGAACGCCATTGTGGGCGTGGCCCGCCCGGGCGATTTCGGCGCCGACATGATGCACTTCAATCCGCACAAGACGTTCAGCGGTCCGCACGGCGGCGGCGGTCCCGGCGCCGGACCGATTTGCGTCACCCAGGAACTGGCTCCCTACCTCCCGCGCCCCGTCGTCGCACGGCGGGAGCGAGACTATTACCTCGATTTCGACCGGCCACAGTCGATTGGCCGCGTGCGCAGCTTCTTCGGCAATGTGGGCGTGCTTGTCCGAGCCTACTGTTACCTACGCACGCACGGTCCAGAGGGACTCCGTCGCGTGGCGGAACAGGCGGTGTTGAACGCCAACTACCTGCTCAGCCGCGTCAAGCACATCCTGCCCGTGCCGCAGGGAAATCTGTGCATGCACGAGTTCGTCGCATCGGCGGGGAAGATCAAGAAAGATCGCGGTATCTCCGCGATGGATATCGCCAAGCGTCTGCTGGACTACGGATTCCATGCGCCGACGGTTTACTTTCCGTTAACCGTCCCGGAAGCGATGATGATCGAGCCGACCGAGACGGAGAGCCGCGAGACGCTCGACGCCTTTGCCGAGGCGCTGTTCCGGATCACGGAGGAAGATCCGGAACTCTTGCACGATGCTCCGCACTCGACGCCCATCAGCCGGCCGGACGAAGTTCAGGCGGCCCGCAAGCCGGTCATGAAATGGACGCCCGCCTGATTATCGACGGTCTCGCAGACGGCCGCTGGAACATGGCCGTCGACGAACTGTTGTTCGTACGGTCCATTCAAGAGCGTACCGCCACGCTGCGCTGCTACGGCTGGTCCCCGGCGACATTGTCCTTGGGCTATTTCCAGCAGGCGGCGGCTCGGGAGTCGCATGCGCCGAGCCGGTCGTTGACGCTGGTGCGGCGGACAACTGGAGGGGGCGCCATCGTTCACGACCAGGAGCTGACGTATAGCTTGGTCTTGCCGCTGCAGGAGGACCGCCCTCACGTCGCGCGGAACCTGGTGAGCAAAGTGCACGGGATCTTGCGAGATCTGTTCGTAGCTTGGGGTGCGGCAGTGCGATGTTGTAAGCCGGGCGAAGGGAGAGGGGACGGCGAGAATCCGTTCCTGTGCTTTCAGCGCCGCACGGCGGACGATCTCGTCCTGGAAGGCTACAAAGTGGTGGGAAGCGCTCAGCGGCGCCAGCATGCCACCTTGCTCCAGCACGGCAGCATTCTCGTCCGGCAGTCCTCCTTTGCGCCGGAACTGCTTGGCATCGAAGATCTGTCCCCGCTGGTCGAGGTGCGGGAATCCCTCTTGCTGGAGTGGCCGCAGCGGCTGGCGAAAGCCTGCGATCTGGTGTTGACACCGGGGGAATTGACCCCCTCCGAGCGGGCTGGCGCATCCCAGATCGCGACGGAAAAATACGGCGCCGAGCGCTGGAATGCGAAACGCTGAGGATCCCGCGGGGCACACGGCGAGAGGACTGCGGGGCCGCTCCAAAATGGCGAAAAACTACTTGCAGGCGCCGCCCTTTTCACGACAGAATAAGAGCGACTCGATGCGGTGGGTAGCCGCCGATTCTGCTGCAGGTTTGCCGGGTGCCGGGGGGTAGTGACGGCGGGCGTGGCGAACACTTCCGAAGGATGTAAGCGCATGGTCCAAGTCAGTTTAAAGGTCCTGGTGGGGGGGAATACGGGGAAAGAAATCCCCGTACCCGTGGAACGATTTTTGATTGGCCGCTCCGACGAATGTCATCTTCGTCCTAAGAGCGATGCCATCAGCCGGAATCACTGCACGATCCTCGTGCACGAAGATTCCGTGACCATCCGTGATCTGAACAGCCGCAATGGGACGTACGTCAACGATGAACGGATAACGGGGGACCGCGTCCTGAGCTCCGGCGACAAGTTGAAGGTCGCCAAGCTGGAATTCGAAGTCGTGATCAAAGAGGTGAAGAAGGTCGCCCCCGAACCTGTACCGGTTGCCTCGGACACCAAGGAGAAGAAAGCTGCCGAAAGCAGCTCGATCGAATTCGACATTACCGAGTGGCTCGAGGAAGCTAACGCCAAAGACAAGACCACGAAGAAGTCCGATCCGGACACACGGCAGTTCAAGCTGGACGAGACAGACCGCGTCGCCTTAGAGAAGGCGGCGGCAGCCGGCGACGATTCCAGCAGCGGCGACTCGAGCGGCGACTCCAAGAAGTTTACGCCTCCCCAGAAGAAGCCGGGCAAGCTGCCGGAACGGCCCAAGCAATCGGCCGCCAACTCGCGCGAAGCCGCTGCGGACATGCTGAAGAAGTTCTTCAACAACCGCTAGCGCTCCGTCAGGTCCTGTTGTAGCGGAACTCGCAAGAATTCCGTGACGTACTGGTGATTTCGGAAGTGTTGCCACTTCCGCTACCCGTTCCTCCGCACTTGGTCGAGCTAGTGCCGCTTCCGGTTCATAACTTTCGCGCAGTTTTGGGTAAAGCAGACCTCACTGAGTGGCACTGGCAGGCCGCCGAGAGAAGTTGGGTAATTGCGCTCGATTGGGGAGGCGGCCAGCCAGTGCGGAATCGAGCGAGACTCCACACTGGCTGGCCGCCGGGCGGAATCTCGCGGCGTAAGTGCCTTCGTGTCGGCGGCCTGCCAGTGGCACCCATTCGTCGATGCTGGCGCGAAACTTGTCAACCGGAAACAGCACTAGCTCGCACAGGGCGAACGCGACGGGGTCATTCCCCCCACACGGTCAGTACCAATCGCCGGGGACCGCCCCGGTCCCGATGTTCGCATAAGTAAATACCCTGCCAGGTGCCCAAGAGCAGGTGCCCTCGCGCCAGGGGGATGCTGACCGAGCTGCCGAGCAGCGAAGCTTTGACGTGGGCAGGCATGTCGTCCGGTCCTTCTAGTGTGTGGACGTAGGGAAAGTCTTCGGGCGCGATGGCGTTGAATGACGACTCGAGATCGGAGCGCACGTCCGGGTCCGCATTTTCGTTCAGCGTCAGCGACGCCGACGTGTGCTGGATGAAGACGTGCAGCAAGCCACATGCTATCTGGGCGAGCTCCGGCAATGCTTCCTGGACCTCCGCTGTAATGAGGTGGAAGCCACGAGGCCGAGCGCGAAGCTGTAACGAGCGTTGGATCCAGGTCATGCGCGATTCCCGCCGAGGATGATTTTTTCTTAACCGCAGCTTGACAATGGGTTCGCTCCGGGAATAATTGCGAGACTTAGGCCGGAGCGCGGTGTCTATTTTCGTCAAGGACCGGTACTTAGTCCGACAAGAGGACTGCCTGCCTGATCGGTCCAGCCGCGTTGGCTTATGCCAGTTTGGGGCAGAACAAAGGTGGCAGCCAGTGGGGTACCTGTTTTCTGGTCGGCAGCAGGGAGCGTACAGTTATCTGGTTATCCGGCCGACCCGGATGCCCTGCAGCAGAGGCGTCCATCTTTTTCACAACGCGTTCGTTACCAACAAGTGAATGACACTTTTTCTGGAAAAGGGGGAAGGACGTAGTTCGATGAAGAACATTAAGAACGTTTTCGAGGCCATCATTAAGTATGGCCACGACGAAGATTTCGATCCGGCGGACAGCGCGGGCGAGTTCGAGCCCACGGACGCGCCGGCCGGTTCGCCCGAAAAAATCGAGATCTTGCGCAAGCGCGTGGAACTCGGATTGCCCTTGTGGCACGCGAAAGATCGCGTGGACTTTACCGGCTTGACCGGAGCGATTCGTCCGCGAGAGTGAGCCGTCGCGAAAGCGCCCCCCGCGGTGCGGACCACAGATGGGGGCCGATTGTTAATGAAATGCTGGAAAACGAGGTGCTGGCGTCATGCCAAGGCACCTCGTTTTTGTTGCGCTCGGGGAGTTCGGCGGCATCTTCACCGGCTGGTTCCCGCTCCCCGGCAGCGAACCCCAGCCTATGGCTTCTCGGCCACGACGGGATTCCGCAAGACTCCCACCCCCTCCAACTCGACCTCCACGACATCTCCTGATTTGATCGCCGCCGTCGTTCCGGGTGTGCCGGTGAAAATGAGATCCCCCGGGAGTAAGGTTACGTAACGACTGATGACGCTGACCGTAGTCGAAATGTCGTTAATGAACTGGCTCGTCCGTTCCGACTGCTTCACTTCCCCGTTCAGACGCAATTGCAGCAGGAGATCGTCGTAGTTCAGCCCGCGCGCGATGAATGGACCCACCGGGCCAAACGTGTCGGCGCCTTTCGCTCGCCACCACTGAATGTCTTTCTTCTTGGCGTCATTCTGCCAATAGCGCTCGCTCACGTCATTGCCACAGGTCACACCGAAGACGTAATCCTTCGCCTGCTCCTTGGACACTTTGCTCGCCCGTTTCCCGATCACGATGACCAGTTCGGCCTCGAAGTGGACGGGGCCCGGCGAGTCCTGGGGGATGACGATGTTTTCTCCCTGGGCGATCAGGCTGGAGAAGCCCTTATGGAAAGGCTGTGGTACGCGAAATGCCTCGGGGATCTCAGCTCCTTTGATGTGGCTCTTGTAGTTTCCGGCCAGCGCCAGAACATGCTTGGGATCCGTCGGGATCAGCAGCTTGACTTCGCCGATCGCAAACGTCTTGTCGGTCTTGGTCCACGTGCCGAACAGGTCGCCCGATAGCTGGCGAATGCGATCTCCTTCGACCAGACCGTAGGCAATGGTATCCCCGGCTTGGAAGCGGGCAAAGCGTTCCGCCGCGGTGAGCGGGCTCGCGACCAGAACCAGGGCCAGACACACCCACTGCCGCCCGCGCCAACTCGAAACTCGTAGACCGTACATGATGGCTCAACCTCCGATGTGGAAAAACAGGTTGCAACGCGGGCGGATTATAGCACGAGTCGTGCGACACCGCGGCCAGTTCGTTTCCGTCGTTCCTTTCGCGCCCCGTAGCCCCTTTCGCCAGAGGGGGCTCAGGCCCACAGGGTCGACACAATTCCCTACCGGGGCCTTTCCGTCCCCCAGTCCCTGGCCGCTCGCCTATCTCGGTCTCGGCGGGGTGACACTAACAAAAACGCCTCACTCCCTTCAGACCGGTTCTTCCCGCTGTTGGGCCACTGCGGGGCAGGCCTGTACCGACCCGCTCCATGGTCAGCGGAATCAGACACCAATCCCGAGCGTGACCTGAGCCAGATCGTCGAGCCACACTTCGACCAGCGTAGCCAGGTTGGCATTGGCCTCGATCTGGTTCTCCAGCTCGAGACAACGGTCCAGGCACTGGACCACGCGCTCGAGGTCCTGCCCGCAGCGCTGGGTGGCTCGATCCACGGCTTGGTGCACGAGATGGTCGCCGTCGAGCTCGCTGCCCGGCAGGGCGAGCCACCCCCGATAGAAACCGGCGGCCATCCGCGCGACGAGTTTGAGCCGAGCGCGCTTCGCGGCCGTTTCTTTGCCGGCTGCCTCGACGAACGTCATCAGTTCCTTGACGAAATGGAATGGGGTTTCGTCGAGCTCGGCCAGTATCTGCAGCCATCGATCCCGGAACTCGCGGACTTCGGGCGGCGCGAACTGCTGCGCCGTTTCCAGGCTCCCGCCGCTCAGCGAGCTGAGGGTTCGCACCTCGTCATCGCTCTCGGCCATGCCCGTCCTGCGGATCAGTTCCTCGACCTCGGCGTACGACAGCGGCTGGAAGCGGACGATCTGGCTGCGTGACCGGATGGTCGGCAGCTGCCGCTGCTCGCTGGTGCTGATCAGGACGATTACCGATTGAGGAGGGGGTTCTTCCAGCGTCTTCAAGAGACAATTGGCCCCTTCGACGTTCAGGCAATCGGCGTCGTCGATGATGGCGATCTTGCGCCCGCCCGCGAACGGCTTGAGCGCGATGTCGTGACAGAGTCCTTCCTGCATCCGGTGCTCATCGTCGCCGATCAGTTGCTCCAGCAGAATGTTGCTCTTATCCGCATACCGTGCCACAACATGCAAGTCCGGGTGAGTTCCCGCTTGCACTTGCTGGCAGGCCGGACAAGTTCCGCAGGCATCCAGCTGCGTTTCCGCAACCGTCTCGCATAACAGCGACTGGGCCAGCTGGATGGCAAACGTCCGTTTCCCGATGCCTGGCGGTCCGACAAACAGAAAGGTACTCGCCAGCCGCCCTTGCTGGACGACGGAGCGAAACCAATGTTCCAGACGCTGATGCCCCAGAATGTCCTGCCAGGCCATGCTCGCCCACCTCGACGCGATTGCGGGTTCCAAAGTCCGTCGTCCATCATAGAAGCCCAGCAGGGCGGACAACAGGCGACGAGTCGCAGGGAAGTGGGACGGACCGAGTCGCGGCCGCCGACCGCGCTGGGCTGGGACTGAACGGTTTACTCGACGGCTGGAACGAGGTGCACCGTGCGCCGGCTGGCGCGGGAGAACCGTCGACTGGCCGTGGTATCACTCGCTCGAGTCGGCGGGAAGGAATGCTCCCGGCCGCCGCTCAGTCCCAGCCACGCATCGCGCCCCCTGGGATCACTCGTTGTAAGAAGCCTGGCGGAGCGGATTATCAATCGATGGAGCAGCGGAGCCGCTCTCGAAGGCACTCCACGAAAAGGCGCCAGGCGTCGAGGCGGACGCGGCTTGTGCCGACTGACCGCCATTGGATCGCCGGGCGTCGGCTTTGCGGAGCGGAGCATTGAACAGCGGCGTGTCACCCGGGCGGTTGGTGATCGGCCCCGGCACGCGCAGCTGCGGTGCGGCGGGGCTTCCCGGCATGGGCAGCTCTTCACTGGTCGGAGGCTGCGGGGCCGCCGGAGTCGGCATCGCTTCCGGAGACGATTCCAACACTTCGACCGCTTCACCCTCGACCGCGTCGCCGCTTTCGCCCCACTGCTGAGCGACCGGGCCTTCGCTGAACACGTGTGGCCGACTCCAGCCGTAATCGAGGTAGTAGCTGGCGTCCCGCTCGCGAGCTCGACCCAGGGCATCCCAGTAAGCCTTCTCCGGCCATGGACCTTCGGACAGTTGCACGTTGTCGTATTCCAGCAGCGACCCTTTGCGGAAGTGAACCTCGGCGATGTTCTTGTTGTAGTCAATCAACGCTCGGTAGTAGTCGATCTGGGCCTGCGCTCGGCGACGCTGGGCATCGAGCACGATGTCGACCGAGATCTTGCCACCTTCCTCCAGTGCCTGAGTCGTCTCGACCTCTTCGATCGCGGCGGACCAGCGCTCGAAGTGCGTTTGGGCAACCGTTCGATTTGCGTCCAGGTTGCGGATCGTCGACGAGAGGAGATGGACCGTGTTCAACTCCATGTCCTCGAGACGGGACTTCTCGCGAGCGATACTCAGCTGGGCATTGCGCACACCGGACAGGGCTCGGCGGAAGCCGATCGGCATCTGGGCCTGGAGGAAGAAAGCCGCCTCCTGAAAACTGCCGTCGGTCAGCACGTCGGCGGCTGTCGACCCAATCTGAGGGAAGTTCAAACCACGCCGATCGGCATTGATCAGCTCGTCGCCGATGCCGAACCAGCGGTAGGTCACGCCCAGATCGAACTGCGGCAGCAACTGGTTTTTCGCCGCCACCAGTTCGAATTCACGACGCTGGATGACCCACTTCTGCTGGCGCAGTTCCGCGGTGCGAATCAGGGCTTCCTCTTGAATCGCGCACCAGTCGAAATGCACTTCGGCAGTTGTAGGTTCGTCGATCGGGCGGATCAAGCGCAGATCCGTCGGCGTCAGCCCCATCAAGAACCGCAGCCGCCCCTCGGTGTTGTACAAGTCGCGCAGGGCCGTTTCGATCTGAGCCCGGAAGAAGTAATACTGCTCACGCGCCTGCTGCTCGGCCTGACTTCCTTCAACACCCCCCGAGGCCTTGGCATAGACCGTTCTCCAGGTGATCTGGGCGCTGTCCCGGCCGATTTTGGCCGTTTCCAGATTGCGATATGCCAGGTGGAGATCCCAATACGTGTTTTCGACGTCGAACAACAAATTGCGGATGCTGGCCTCGAACGAAGCGAGACTTACGTCGGTGTTGATGCGAGCCAGGATCACGGGCAAGCGGTTGATCAGCGTGCCGCGGTCCCGGAGGATCGGCTGCCGGATCTCGGCTTCCATCGTGGTCTGCCAGAGGCTGTCCAGGGGCTGATTGACGCCCAGCAGCGTATTGCCCCGCGTGTACTCGGTGATGTTGCGCAGGAAGAACTGCGTTCCCGTCGCAGCCCGCTTCGACAGTTCGGTACGCAGGCCGCCATTCGTTTGGTCCACCAACAGGCCCGCTCCGAACGTCGACGGCCGATCGGTGCGGTTGAGGAAGTTGCCGTTACCGTTCGTTCCCAGCATGCTCAGCTGCGCGTCGAACGCCGCCAGGGCCGATTCCACGCCCGACTGAGCATCCGACTCGACGATGGCCGCATCGTAAACGGTCGCACTGCTGCCCGTGCGGCCGATCAAGGCATCGGCAAAGCCGAACTGCGTTACGGCGCCCAGATTGCGAATAACCTTGCTGTTCTTCAACGTCGTCGAGATCGCGTCTTCCAAAGTCAGATCCCACATCTCGCCCGGCTCGGGATTGCTGAGCGTCAGCGGGGCGTACGTCGAATCCACCTCTGCCAGCCGCGGCTCGTAGACGTCTGGACTTTCCAGATCGGTTACCCGATCCAGGTAGTGCGACAGGTCCCCGTCCTCGTGGAAGTAGAACGGCTGGGTGGGATGACACCCTGTAGCGATCGTCAGAACGACGAGCAGCAACGACAGGTGCTTTTGGAATTGCCGGGTCATTTCTTCCCGCTTTCGTGGGTTCGTGGCAGTCTTAGACGGCCAAGAAGGGAATCGATGGTACCGCTCGGGCCGGTCGCCTCCGCGGATGCTGAACTTGCGGGCCTCCTTCGCCATCGCGGCGGTGCGGCTGATCTCGTGAACAGCCTGCCGCGCTGCGGGCGAAGTACGGTCGACAAGGATTCCCCCCCTTGGCCAAAAACTGCCCGGGCATTGCACGCCTGGCGCGAATCCCAAAGCGGAGCTTTCGGCAGCTTTGGTATCGGCAGTCCGACTCCCCAACTTGTGCGAATCGGGAAAAAAGTTCCGCCGAAACTGCCACGGAACGCGGGCGAAGAAAGGGCCCCAGTTGGCGGCGGAAGGGGGATCCTGGCGCGAGGCCATGGAGCGTTTCGACGGCGCTGCGGGCGTCGTCTGGCGACTGCGCGTTTATAGCGAAAATCGCCAGAGTTCCGACTCCGCGCTCTTGGAAACGCCACGGAAGTCTTGCGACGCCGCTGCGGGCGTCGTCTGGCGACTTCCGCTACCAGAATTCCGACTCCGCGCTCTCGGAAACGCCACGGAAGTCTTGCGACGCCGCTGCAGGCGGCGTCTGGCGACTTCCGCTACCAGAATTCCGACTCCGCGCTCTCGGAAACGCCACGGAAGTCTTGCGACGCCGCTGCGGGCGGCGTCTGGCGACTTCCGCTACCAGAATTCCGACTCGGCGCTCTCGGAAACGCCACGGAAGTCTTGCGACGCCGCTGCGGGCGGCGTCTGGCGACTTCCGCTACCAGAATTCCGACTCGGCGCTCTTGGAAACGCCACGGAAGTCTTGCGACGCCGCCGGGGGCGGCGTCTGGCGACTTCCGCTTTCTCTGGAACGCCCCACAAGCCTGCGCACTCCGCGGCAATCCACCGCGACGGCTCATTTCGTGACCGAAGTGGGAACGGTGGTCAAGAGCTCTTCCGTGATGCGCGCCAGATACTTCAGCTGACTGTCCGGTCCGCTGAAACCCACCACGTTCTCGTCCCAGTCCATTTGCTTCGAGATCAACCGCCCTGCGTCGACATCGAACTTCAGCGAGCCGTTCGTCAGCTGCTGCACGATCTGCGATTGCATCCGAGCGTCCTGGACCGGCGTCAAGACTTCGGTCTTCACAGAAATCGTCGCCACGCCCGTCTCGACCTTCTCCAGCACGTACGCCTTGCGGGTCTTGATCCGCTTGACCAGGTTGTCCGAACCGCGCACGTGCACTTCGGAGGGCTCGTACCACCGGCTGCCCGTTTTCACTGGCTTGGGGGGCAGCAGCATAATGATGTCTCCCAGTCCCAGATTCAGCGCCGGGCCATCCCCTTCCCGTTTGACGATCTGGCCGTCCGCGGACACCGTGACCGTCGCCAGGACTACGCCCAGCGTCTTGGCCACCGAGGCGTATTCGGGTGGCGGTTCACTGTCCGTCTGGCTGTTGTAATTGACTTCCGGACGGTCCGACATCTTCTGCCACATTTCGACATCATTGACCGAGTGCGTGAAGGTCAGATTTCCCTGCTCGTCTACCTTCGTGACCCGCCAGAGCTTTGTCGAAACGCTGCGGTGCTTCGATGTCTGCGTGTTCCCTTGGATCGTCGTCTCGGTGTTGCCCAGGTGGGTCACCCGCCAGCGGATGACTTCCCCCTCCGTGAACTTGTAGCGGAGCATATGCTCCTGCTCGGCCGGAGCCGCTTCTTTGGTATTCTTCGCCACGAGCACCGAGGCTGTCTGTGGCTCATCAGCCGCCGCGACAGCCGACACGGACCAGACGACGACGATCACCAGGAGGTTTCGCATGGGGCCAACTCCCTACAGAAGCAACTAACGAATGACTACCGACGATCCGGACGAGAGAATGCAGTACACGTCGTACGCGTCGCGAGGACTCAGGCTGATGCAACCGG
>JBFWYF010000128.1:0-11701 GCA_050186685.1 Pirellulaceae bacterium | reverse complement strand
TGGGTGGCAACAATCGCACCAATCCGCGGAATCCGGCATCGTCCCCGTCCGGACGAACGACCTCGAGCGGCAGCCAGCCATCGGTTTCCGCCCCGGCCGGCAGCGAATCGACCGGCAGCACCAGCGACCCCGTCAACAGACCGTTGCGCTTCGTTTTCCGTTTGATCGGAAATACCTGGTCCCCCACACGCACGGCCAGCCGCTTACCCCGCTCTGTCGCGGCCACGAACTGGCTGATGCGCTGCTCGAACAGATCCCGCTGCTCGTCGGTCGGATGCAGCCGGTTCAGCCGCTGCAACAGCCGCACCCAGCGCCGTTTGCGACGGCACGGATCGCCGCTGGCAAACACCGAGCCTGTGATGGGTACCCGCCAGGTCCTGCCGTGGCGCGTCAAATGCCCGAAAGTCGGATAGAGCACGACTGCGTCGGCGGAGCTGATGTTCGTCGTGATGGGGTTCGACAGCATTCCGCGTGTCTCGGGGGACTCAGGATCGGCAAAAAGAGACTTTCTGCGCTCACGCCCTACGAGGCGAGGCGATCTTACCCGGACGGCGTAACGATACCATTGATTTTGACGGCCCGGCAACACCAGGCCGAACCGCGGTCCTCGCCGCCTCAACGCCGGGCTTCGCGGACCAAATGTCCCAACTCCGGGACAATAATGCGTTCCATGGCCAGGCTCACGGCCGCACGCGAACCGGGCATGGTCAACAGCACTTGGCGCCCCCACAGGCCACCCGTCGCTCGGCTTAACATCGCCGCCGCCCCGATCTCTTGATAGCTGAGCATGCGAAACAGCTCGCCGTATCCCGGCAACGGCTTCGTCAGCAAACTGCTCACGGTTTCATACGTCTGATCGCGGCTCGAGACCCCGGTTCCGCCCGTCATCAAGATGACGTCCACATCATCGCGCTGGTGGAGGGCAGCGAGCACTGACCGTATCCGTGCGGGTTCGTCCGGAATGATCTCGCGCGCCACCGCCTCGTGGCCGAACTGGCGCAACAATTCCAGCACCAGCGCCCCGCCTGTATCGGTCTCCAGCGTCCGCGTGTCGCTGACCGTGATCACCGCGCAGCGAACGCTCGGCGGGGCGTTCGCCTTGTGCTCCTGCGGCGTTGTGCTTCCTTCCGGCATCAAACGGATCCGACTCGCAAGGGACTAGGGGGAACCATTCCGCTCCCAGACCGCGGGCAGCCGCTCGGAATCGGGGCCGTACGTCTGCGAGACCATAAAGCCGCTGGCCTGGGACATGTAAAAAATCCGACCGTTCGAAACCACGGCTCCCAGGCACTCCCGCGAGTCGATGGCGGGCCCGGTGGAAACGAGCTGGCTGTTGTTCGAGAGGTCAATCATATCCATGTTCGCCCCGAGAATGTACGGTTCGGACATGGTGAAGCGGCAGCACGCGTAGTTGTGACCGACGCCCCCCACGACCTTGCCTGTCTGCCGGTCAAACACGTTTCCGCGGCCCCGCAACGCGTTGGAAAAGATGAACCGATCGCCGACCGTGACCACGTTCAGCGCCGACGTTACGACTTCGGACTGCCAGACGAGCGAGCCGTCGCGGGCATCCAGACACCAGACGAATCGATCTTTGGTCCCTTCCTGAGCGGGGTTGAAGCCACCGATGTAAATCCGGCCCTGGTGACCGGTCAGCGTACACTTGGCGGTCACGTAGTACTGGGTAGTCAGCCAGTGCACATCGCCGGTGGCCGGGTCGATACACGCCGTCAGGCCATTATTCTCGGGCGGCAGCCCCCGCCGGGCCCGCTGGCTGGCCGAGTACCCGAAAAATGTCGAGTAATAGAGCTTGCCATCGAGCAGGCAGATGCCACAGTCGTTGCCCCCCCGTCCATACGCCGAAAAGTCCTTCTCCCAGAGCAGACGCCCCGTGTTCAGATCCCAGGCCCAGATCGTGGGGCGGTTATCCTTGGGATAGTACGGGTTGTCGTTCGAATAGATCCAGCTCATTACCTCCGTCCCATCCGCGGTCGGCAGCGGAGTGCCCTTAAATGTGAATGGCTTCTCGGTACCCTGCGGTGCGTACTGGCCCGAGCCCGACGCATAGATTGCCACATCTCCTTCCACGACCGGCGGGAACTGCCGACTCCAGCTGGGCGATCCGGTGAACGGAGCTTCCCAGAGCATTTCACCCGTCGCAGCGTTCAGACATCGCACGAACGACTGCTTGATGCCTGCCTGGGGAATCAACAGCTTTTCGCGGATATACAGCGGTGACGTGAACGACAAATAAACGTTCGGTGCGTGCCGCCGCCAGAGCAACCGCCCCGTATCCTGCTCGACGGCAATAACCTGGCCTTCCGCCGTATGGGAATACACTCGGCCTCCACCGCATACCGGCAAGTGCTTCACCGTGCCTTCCAGCCGGCGTGCCCACCGCATGCGCAGTGGCGGCTTCAATCCCTGGTCGTTGGCGTTCGTGCAGCCGAAATCGCCGTAGTTCGTGTACCAGTCAAACTGCGGATCGGCCAAAGGCCCCATCAACGGGTTGCGAACTTTCCACACGGCCAGGTCCTTTTGCGGCAGCGCCGCTCGCCCGTCGGCCCCCACCACGTACAAATAGCCGTCCTCGCAAGGCACATAAATGCGCCCGTCCGATACGGCGACCGAAGCGGTGATCGGTGCGCCAAACGCAGTCGGCTGCGACCACGCTGCGCCGCCTCCAAGGGGAACGACGTACAGCTTGCCATCCAATCCACCGTAGATCGCGTGGTCGCGGGTCAGCACCGCGGGACAAATCGAAGGCGCTTCGTTTAACACCGCGGGCTGCTCACTGCCAGCCTCATGGCGGCAGAGCCCCCATCCGAGTTCCGGACGCACCCGGTACACGTCACTGCCCCGGACGCTGACGGCCGACAGGCTCAACAAACCGGGCAGATGAATCGCCGTCTGCGTTCCTTTTACGAAGTCCGTCTGCAGCTTATCCCCAGCCACCTTCAGAATCTCGACGCGTCCGGCATTGTCCCGCCGATGCCACTGCACGTAAACATTGCCCGCCGCGTCGGCACTCTGCCCGAAGGTCGCCGGGTACTCGGAACCGTCGTAGTTCGGAATCTCGCCCACGAGCCGTAAGGCCGGCGCCGCACCGGTGTCCTCGAGAAACACCGTCCGCCCGCCAGCCGGGATCACCAGCGTCTGATCGACCAGGCAGATATCGCGCGAGCAGACGAAATGGTCACGCCACGTAACGCGGTCGCCGCGATGCCGCAACCAGTCTTCCCCGCTCCAGCGATTCCCGTCGAACTTCACGACCTCCTTGACGAAGTCCCACGTCCATTGCACCTCGCCATCCGCCCGCACCGCATACACTTGGGCACCCAGTGTCGCAAAGTACGCCCGGTCTCCTCTCACCGCCACAGCCGAGAATATCGGCTCGTGGCAATCGATCTCCCGCACCACCCGGCCCTGTTTCCGGTCGAGCACATAGTAATAGCCCGCCGTCGTGCCGAAATGCAGGTACTCGCCCACCACAGCCGGCGTCGAGACGTTGTTGCAGTTCCCCGACCCGCCACGGCTCGCAAACGTCCACTCCGTCTGCAAGGTGTTCGCGTTGATCGCGTGCACGACACCAGCCCCATCCAAAACGTAAACATGCCCCTCGGCCACCACGGGCGACGCATAAATACCATCGGTCAGTGGAATCGCCCCCAACAGGCCCAGCTTCTCGGGCAAGACCAGCTGTTCGGCGTTGCCCGAATGCTGCGCATTTCCCTGCAGCTGCAACCAGTCGCCGTTCGCTCGCGCCGCCGCAGTTACTAGGACCAGAGACAACAGCCACCAACGCTTCATCGCGACTTCCCCTGTATGGGCCGCAGGCAAGCTCCGACACGTCTTGCTCTCGTCCACGGCGTTCGTTGAAACCAGCAGCCGCAGGAGAGTTCCGACGGGGCTTGTCCTCGTCCGCGGCGGAATCATCATAAACCGTTGATCGAACGCGGTCGACAAGGCGGCTCGGAGAGGCTTGAGGCTTGAGGCTTGAGGCTTGGGGCTTGGGGCTTGGGGCTTGAGGTGTGAGGTGTGATCCCTGAAGCTCACCGTCGGATGGGCCGCATTCGAGTACGAGTACGAGTAGGAGTACGAGAGTAGGAGTAGGAGCGGGAGGGGGAAGGGGTGCTTTCGGCTGGCGAGCGACCTATATTACTCCCACTGCCGGTTACCGATTTCCAGCAAAATGGGCGAGATTATGAAACTTGTGCTCTTGTCTTGCGTGCTTGTGTGCAGTGCGTCACCGGACGCAGGCGACCTGAGCTGCTTGAAGTCCGAACAGGCGCCGCCAGCCGGTAGCTCCCTCTTCTACGAACACCTGCGAGCGCAGGCTTACGCGGCACTCGACCAGCGGCAGGAGAAGTACGCCGCCCTAAAAACCCACGATGACGTGCGGGTTTACCAGGCCGAACTGCGCTCGTTCTTCCTCGAGCAACTCGGCGGACTTCCCGAACGTTCGCCGCTGAATGCGAAAATCGTTGGCACCCTGACAGGCAACGGACATCGTCTTGAAAAAGTGATCTTCGAGAGCCAGCCGGGCCATCACGTCACGGCTAACCTCTACCTTCCCCTGACCCCGCCGCCCTATCCGGGTGTCGTGGTGTCGAGCGGACACAGCCGCACGGCGAAGACGGCGGCCTACAACCAGCGGTTCGGGCTCATGCTCGCGCGGCACGGCATGGCCGCTCTGTGCTTCGACCCGATTGGACAGGGGGAGCGATCGCAGATCCTGACGCCTGATGGGCAGCCTGTATTTGCCAGCACCACGCAAGAGCATTCGCTCATGGGAGTTGGCAGCATCCTGCTGGGAACGAACACCGCCCGCTATCGCATCTGGGACGCCATGCGGGCGGTCGACTTCCTGGTCAGCCGCCCGGACATCAATGCCGCGCGGTTGGGAATGACCGGGTGCTCCGGCGGCGGTACCTTGACCAGCTATGTGATGGCGCTCGACGATCGCATCGCCTGTGCAGCGCCGGCCTGTTACATCACGACCTTCCGGAAGCTGATCGAAACCATCGGTCCCCAAGACGCCGAACAGAACATTCACGGTCAGCTCGCACGCGGACTAGACCATCCCGATTACTTGTTGCTGCGGGCCCCGCGTCCCACATTGATCAGCGCCACAACCGGCGATTACTTCGACATCCGAGGCAGCTGGGAGACCGCTCGGGAGGCCAAGCGCGTATTCTCTCGGTTCGGGTACCCGGAACGCGTGGATCTCGTAGAAGCCGAGGGCACGCACGGCGTGCAACCCGCGAATCTGGCGGCCATCACTCAGTGGCTGCAGCGCTGGCTCCTGGGGCGTGATGTCCCTGTGACCGTCCCTGAGGCGGAACTCGTCGTGCGTCCCGAGTCGGAGTTGCTGTGCACGGCCCACGGCCAGGTCCTGCGGCTGCCCGGAGAACGATCCGTCTTCGACCTGAACGCCGAGTGGGAAGCTTCTCTGGCGGCGAAACGGCAAGTCTTCTGGAAGGAAACGCCTCGCTCCGAGGCCCTCGACCTGGTCCGTTCCGTCGCCGGTGTGCGTCCGCTCGCCCAGTTCACACCGCCGCGGTGGGACAAGGCCGGTAAAGTCCAGCGCGAAGGTTATCACATCGACAAGCTCGTGCTCCGAACCGACTCCGGCGTGCCGCTGCCGGCGCTGACGTACCACCCCGCGGAACCGCAGGAGGACGCGTACCTCTATTTGCACGACGGTGGTAAGGCCGCCGACGGCGCTCCCGGCGGCCCGATCGAAAAACTCGTTCAGGCCGGTTTCGTTGTCGTATCCGTCGACCTGCGCGGTCAGGGGGAGACCGGGTTGCCCGTCCGCGATACACTGCTCGGCGATTCCAAGTCGTTCTTTCTGAGTTACCTGCTCGGCAAGTCTCTAGTGGGACAGCGCACCGAGGACGCCCTGGCGGCGGGCCATTTCGTGGCTTACTACCAGACGAAGAAACCGCGAAACGTCCACCTCGTCGGCGTCGGCCAGGCGGGGATCATCGCGTTGCACGCCGCGGCACTCGAGCCGACGCTGTTCACCTCGGTCCAGGTCCGCGAGACACCGACCAGCTGGTCTGAGCTGGTCGCGAATCCGCGCCCAGCCGGGCAGCTGACCAGCGCCGTGCACGGAGCGCTGCGACATTACGATCTGCCCGATCTCGTCCGCTGTATCGGCGCCGAAAAGTTACGTACCAGCGACGCACCCTAGAAAGGGCAAAGGCCAGGCTTAGGGCGAGCTGGGTTGGTCGGTCAGCTCCGGCAGGGGCACTTGCCGCGCACTCGCCAGGTAAGCGACCAAGTCGCGCACCTGGTCGGTATCCAGCGACTGCAGCAGCCCCTCGGGCATCATCGACACGCCGGCAATCTCGCGCATCTCGATCTCGTCCACGGGAATTACCACTCGCTCATTGATTGTCTGGACGGTCACCGACTGCGGAGCCTCGTCGACGACCAGCCCCGTTACCACGCGGCCCGTGGCGGTGACGATCACCTGCATCTGAAAATCCTTCGCCACCGCGGCGCTCGGATCGATCATGTTCTCCAGGACGTAATCCAGATTGCGCCGCTGGGCGCCCGTCAGCTCGGGGCCAATATTCCCGCCAGCGTCAAACAGACGATGGCAGTTGGCGCACGTCTTGTGAAACACCGCGCGGCCATTGCCCAGGTCGGCGCGGTCCAGCACGTCCGTCGTCAAACGCCGTTTGTAATTCGCAATCAACCGGCTCTTATCGGCGGGCGTGTCCCGCACCTCACCCCACAGGGCGACGAGCTTCTCGGCCAGCGCGGAATCTCCCAGGCTGCGAATCTGGCGGACGGTATAGGTCGTCAGATCCGTGCGCGGAACCCTGGCGGACTCGATAGCGCTCAGCAAGGCCGCGGCCCAAGCCGGCCGCGAGGCCAGGGTCATCAGGGCATCCTGCCGGTCGCTCGCACCAAACGTCGCATATTGATCGAGTATGGCGTCGATAATCCGCGGATCGTCGAACTCGGCGAGCCCCCGTAGCGCGGCACCCCGCACTTCCGGGACGGGCAACAGTTGCAGCAGGAGCGAGGCGAGTTCGGGTACGTGCTTGGCGACCAACGCTTGTATCGCGCGGATCCGGCGAGGCGGTTCGGCGTGGCGGTCGACGGCCAGCTCCCGCAAGGAACGCAATGCCACGGGATCGTCGAAGATCAGCGCCAGCTCCAGCGACTGCTCCTGGATCTGCATGTTGCCCTGGCCGCGCAGCGCCCCATACGCCTCGGGCCACGAAGCGGGCATCGGTACACTGCGCGATCCGGACAGTCCCTGCAGGATCCCTTGCAAGAGATCCTGGCGCTGCTCGGTGTCGTCCGTCCCAGCCAGCAGCCTGGAAAGCTGTTCCAAAGCCTGTTGCCGACGCGTGGAGGAACTCGCCCGCCGCGCACCGTGGCGCCGGACCAGCGGCATGCGAGCGGTCCCCGTCATCCCGACGAATCGCTCCGCGTCGTGGTCGACTAGCGGCTCGATTCCATACCAGATCATCAGCGGCAGATTGGCGTCTCCGGCGTCCTCGGCCCGAGCCGCAAGCGCCGCCGCGATGGCCCACCGCGGTTCGCCGGCCAGTCGCTGCAGGCTACATGCCAGCTCCAACCGCACCGCCGGCGCGGGATCGGTCTGGGCCAGCTCGAGCATCCGCTGCCGAGCCCGAACGGGTGGTCCGTGGTCTTCACACAACAGCCGAATGGCCCAGATCCGCAGATGCTCGTCGGACTGGTCCAGGAGACCCGTTAGCAACTCGTCACTCAGACCGTCGATGGCGTGCAAAGTCCATAACGCCCGCAGCTGGCGAGTCACGTCCGCCTGCTCGGCCAGCATCCGATGCAGCCGATCGACAACGTCCGACATGTCCTGTCCTGCCGCCCAGCGCTCCTGAAGAATGCGCCGGGAGTGTCGGACAAACCAATCGTTTCGATGCAGATGGTACGCCACCAGCTCCGCATTGGTCGCTCCCACCAGGTCGAACGAGGCGGGGCGTGGTGTTCCGTAGGTGATCTTGTAGATACGTCCGGTTTCGCGGCGCGTGTTTCGAATGCTGTGACACTCGCCGGTATCCGACCAGTCGCTGGCAAACACACCTCCGTCCGGCCCATATTGCAGCGTAACTCCCATGAACCACGGATCGCGCGACACCATCAGATCGCGGCCGTGGGACGCGCTGTATCCCGAGCCCACTCGGCGAAGGACATCCTGGTTGATCCGACGCCCGTGAATATTGTTCATGAATACCGTATTGCGGTAGGAATCGGGCCAGTTGTCGCCCAGATAGACCATGGTGCCGCAGTGGGCATGACCACCTCCCGCGTCGTCCTCGGCCTCTGAACCGAGTCCCGCGCGCACGTCCCCACCACCGGTAAAGTGCAGATGGTCGGCGATCGTTCCGATCCGCTCGTAGGCATACTGGCTCGATTCCCGGTCCCGCCACGGCTCGTAATGCGCTCCGGGAATGACGTGAAACAGATGCGGGTTGACGCAATTGCAGACAAACGCCTGTCCGTAGTCATCCCAGTCGATTCCCCAGGGGTTGGTCGTTCCATCCGCCACGGGCTCCCAGATGTGCCGGACGGGATGATAACGGTACACGCCGCCATCGAAACGCACGCGCTGGGCGGAGGGCGTACCAGGACGGCCCACCATCGACCAGTTCGTTCGGCCATGCGTCCCGTACAACCACCCGTCGGGTCCCCATGCAAAACCGTTCGCCAGGTTATGGGCGTTGGCATGATTGCCAAAGCCGTCGAGCAAGATCTGCGGCCGGGAATCAGGCTGGTCATCGCCGTTGTGGTCGGGGATGAAGTAGAGGTTCGGCGGCGACATCACCCAAGCGCCCCCGAAGCCGACCTCGATGCCCGTGACGTAGTTCAACCCATCGTAGAAGACTGTCCGCTCATCCCATGCACCGTCGCTGTCCTTGTCCTCGAGAATGACAATTCGATCGCCCGGGCGATCGCCATGGACCGGGTAGTTGTATGCCTCGGCCACCCACAGTCTGCCTCGGTCGTCGATACAGAACCCGATAGGCTGCTGCACGTGAGGCTCGCCCGCGAAGAGCGTCACACGAAACCCGTCCGGTACGATCATCGACCGAGCGGCTTCTTCCGGGGGAAGCGGAGCGGGCGATTCCCGGTCGATCTGAGCGCGAATCGAATTTGAGCTGGGCAACCTCAAGGCACGCGGGTCGGCCGGCATCACCTGGCGCAGCCAGGCGATCAGCTTCTGCCGGTAATCCGGCGCTAGGCCGCTTCGCACGAGCTTTTCCCAGCCGCCCATGCCGTGCCCGCCCTGCGGGATCGTCAACAGATCGCAGCGGTTGCCGGCCGCCGTCATTTGCCTCGCAAACCGGACCGACTGCTCGTAGGGTACCGTGGGATCCTGATCGCCATGGATCAACAGATACGGCGGCAGCTGGGGACGC
The DNA here is from genome assembly GCA_050186685.1 of Pirellulaceae bacterium. Lineage (GTDB taxonomy): Bacteria > Planctomycetota > Planctomycetia > Pirellulales > Pirellulaceae > CAZFLF01. Next base: position 2,276 of record JBFWYF010000128.1, on the reverse strand, counting down.
ACGTAGCTGCTGGGCGATGTCCGGCGCAGCACCGTATACGCTCCGTCGTCCAGCTGTTCGAGCCCGAGCAGGGCACGCATGGATTCGCCGAGCATCTGACGATGGTGGACCTGCAGCTCGAGATCGTGCGGCGCATAGAATGGCACCACCGCGGCCACGCGCGTCGCGTCGGTCGCCCGAGCACCCGCCATCGATACCAGGTGCCCGCCCGCCGATTCGCCAATCAGCGCGAGACGCCGCGTGTCGACTTTGTAGTCCGACGCATGCGCCTTGACCCAGCGGATCGCAGTTTCGACATCCTCCAGGCACGCCGGCCAGCGGTGCTGGGGGGCCAGGCGGTAATTGATCGAAAGCCACACGAACCCGGCCTGGCTCAGGGGCTCGAACAGCGGCTTGATGAAGGACTGTTTGTCCCCTCGGGTAAATCCGCCGCCGTGTACGAGAATGCACGTGGGAAACGGCCCGGGACCTTCCGGTACAAAGACATCCAACGTCAACTTCTCGCCCGCTGCTTCTGCAAACAGGACATCCGTGCGCAGCTCGCCGGCCGCTCCGCGCTGCCACGGCAGGAGACCAGCCAGCGCGGACCACGTGATGGCGACCCAGATGCCAGTGCGTACGTTCATCAGTGCTTCTCCACGGACCTCTTTCTGCAGCACAGGGTGTGATTATCCTTCCCGTCCAGGTGGCGTCAAATCAGCCCGCGATTGGCAAGGTGGGAGCGCCGACGAACCAGGCTCCGTCCGAAAACCCCGCGGCTGACCGCGAAGCGGTTCATCCAGTCCCCTTTCCCGGTACTCCGGGAGAGGGTCAGGGGGGTCAGGGTGAGGACAATGGGGTTTCTGGCAGAGCCTAGCTTCCCCATGCCCCTCGCCCCTACGTGGGGAGGGTAGAGTGCGGCAGTTATTTCCTCGGTATTCCTAGCGGCGGCTCGGGCGGGCGGCTAAATTCTGAGGCGCACTGTCGCACTCGTATGCTCGCGCGGAGGCTCCACGATGAATCGGTTATGGCTAGACTCTGTCCGAAATGGCTCTCTCAGCGGGTACAGAGCGAGGGAACTTGGGGAACCGGTTCGCGGTCGGCTATGCGGGGGTTTCGGACGAGGCCTGATCGCAACGCTCGCCTGGCTTACGCTCGCGACGGTGGCCCCGTCCGCCGAGCCGCAGCGCCCCAACATCCTGTTCATCTATACCGACGACCAGCCCTATAAGACGCTTGGCACTTACGCCGAATCACCCGATTGGGTCCGTACACCCAACATCGATGCGCTCGCGCGGCGCGGAATCCAGTTCACGCGAGCCTACTTGGGTTCCTGGTGCATGCCGTCGCGTGCCAGCCTGCTGACCGGCCGCCTCCCCCATGGCATCGAAAGCATGACCATGTCGGGCGTCTATCCCGGCAGCACGTACGATCCCCGGCAGTGTCCCTTCTGGCCCGCCGAACTGCGAAAGCACGGCTACCACACCGCACAGATCGGCAAGTGGCACACGGGGACGGACACCGGTTATGGCCGCGATTGGGACTATCAGATTGTCTGGAACCGGCCCGGTCATCCGGAGAATGCCGGGAACTACTACGAGAAACAGATCCTCTCGTTTAATGGCGAGGAACGCGAAGTCGGTGGCTATTCGACGGACAACTATACGGAATGGGCGGTCGACTATATTTCCGGCCAGCACCGGGATCCGAACAAGCCCTGGTACCTGTGGCTGTGCTACGGCGCAGTTCACGGCCCCACAACGCCGGCGGCGCGGCATAAAGGCACCTACGCCGGACATGCGGCACCCGTTCCCGCTGACATTGTCGGACCCTGGCCGGATAAACCCGCCTACCTGGAAAAGACCAAGGCCTGGGAAATCGGCGCCGATGGACGACCTCAGATGATGACGCGCGCCAAGCGAGAAGGAAACTTCGATACGGACAAACCTGGTTTGAAATACGACGCGTGGGTGCAACAGGTAAACGAGTGTACGCGGGCGCTGGACGAAGGCGTCGCCCGCGTGCTTGCGGCGCTGGCCGCGTCCGGACAAGAGAAGAATACGCTCGTTGTTTACGCGGCCGACCAGGGATATGGTCTCGGCGAGCACGGATTCAGTCAGAAAGTCGCCCCTTATGACGCCACCATCGCGTCGCCGCTGATCATCAGCCAGCCTGGGACGCTTCCCCAGGACAAGCAATGTGCCCATCCGGTGAATTCATCCGACCTCGTAGCTCTGTTCGCTCAAGTTTCCGGGTTGAAGATACCCTGGAAGCTGCACGGCCGGGATATTCGACCG
>JBFWYF010000127.1:0-11710 GCA_050186685.1 Pirellulaceae bacterium | reverse complement strand
GGTGAGAAGTCTGGCGGCAGCGAAATCGCACAGGCGCGCGCATGCCGTCCTACGAACCGCTCGAACAACTTGCCAATCGCGATCCGCAGATTCTCGGCATTCGTCACCGCCCCGTCCGTACAGCGTTCGAGCCGCCTCCGCACGACATCCTTCGCCAGATGAAACACCAGATCGTCGGTCCGCAAACACGGCACATACACCCGCGTGTCGAATCCCTCCAACGGATCATCGAAATTGTTGGTCAGGAAGACAGCCTCAAGCTTGCTCGCACGCAACACTTGATCCGCCCAGTCCGCCTGCGCCATCTTCTGCTCGGCGGCGTCATACAGGGACTCCCAGTTCTCCAGCGTGACCCGGTCGTCGCGAAAACCAAACAGCTCCCGTGCCATCTCGACAAACCAGCTGTACTGGATGGTGTTGTCGATCGGCCCCATATTGGCGATCAGCCGCCGGACTTTTTCCTGAGGATCGATCCCCGGCTCTTCGATCTGATCCTTCGGCATCCCCGCCGAATGGGCCAGTTCCGTGTAATAGTGGTATCCCAAGATGTCCGCCAACGTCCGCGATGCAGGCTGCAGCGCATCGATATGCGTGTGGGGATCGATGAGCACCAACTCATGGAGCTCCCCCAGGATGCGATTGCGGAGATCCAGCGACATACTACCTCTCCTCCCGGCCCAAAAACGCCAAGGGGGCAGGTATACCACATCGCTGGCGCAAAAAAAACGGGCGCCGCCATGCGCCCGCCTCCCGCCCACACCTCGTCGCCCCGTTCCTCCTTGTTTCCGGTGCGGACGGATCTCGCTCCTTGATCCCGGCTATGGCGACTCCGGATCGGCCCCGCGCGGAGTCCGCGGAGCGCGTTTCGCTTTGGCATCCGCCGTACGCTTCATGACCTGATCCCGCTGCTCCGGCGTCAGTACGGCCACCATCTCGTCCTGCAATTGCTTCTCGAGCAATTCGATTTGCTCGCGCAGCTTCTGGATCTGGTCCCCGAACTTCGCCTGCAGCTCGTAGATCTTCGTACGCTGCTCTTTCGAGACCACTTCGCCGTAATATGCCGGCAGGCGCCCGGTCAGTTTCTTCGGCGCGGTCGGCTCGCCGGCCGCCGCTGCCGGTCCCGGCGGCGCATTATCCTGTGCCGTCGCCGGTACCGCGCCACCGGCCAGCCCGCTCAACACGCACGCCAGACAAAAGCACCCCGCCCAACCGGTCCACCGCTTGCCCCACTGTGACACCATCGAAATGCCCCTTCCAAAAAATGCCGTCCTTATGGGCCGCCCTGCAGCGGATGCCGCATTACCCCAGGCGCCCGGACACGACACCCCACTTACGAGTGGTTGCGTAGAATCTAGTTCTTACGAGGGGTGATAGTCAAGAGCCCCGAACCAGAAAAAAGGGCAAGCCCCACGGCGCGGATCACGACCGCCGTAACGGGCGGCCGCCAAAGGAGTCTGATTTCATAACCCGCTTTGTCCGCCGCTCTGGCCGCAGATTGACGGCCTTGTTCGGCCGTGGCCCCGGGACTCCTACTCAGCGTACTCGTACTCGATTGTGCCCTGTGGCACGCCGTTACGCTGCGGAATTATTCGATTCAGCATCGACACAGTCGACTTCCTTCGCTATTTGCCGACGCTCGCAGCGTCATCGATCATCGCGGCCCGCTTCGAGTAGGAGTGCGAGAGGAGTACGAGAGGCGCAACGCTTTGCTCAGCCGCCAGCCGCCAGGGGCAGGACCGCAAAATCCAGGAGATCGATAGGACCAACTGTCGGGTGCTGGATCGTGGCCGAGTCCACCGAGTCGGCAGCCAAGGCGGACGAGACGTACTGGTACGTTTCCTGCAACGTCACTACCTGGTCGCCGTTGCCTCCAGCCACCTTCTGGTCGGCGGCGCCGGACAACGCTTCCAGCAGCCGGGACGTAAAGCGTCCCAGCCGGCGTCCGCGCTCTTCCGCCGCCTCCTGGGATCCCTCGGATGCCGTCAGAGTGAACACCACGTCCGTCTGGAGGGCGCGAAGAGCCGCTTTCAAGTCTTGCTGCCGCAGCGGCTGCTGGACGGCACCACTGTGGCACGTATCGAGCACCACGAGTTTGCGACAGGGCACATCCGCAAAAGCCGCGAAATCCTCGAAGGCCAGGCAGTCGCCGAATCGCTGGGACTTCACATCGTCGTACCGGGCATTGGCGGCCACGAAATAGTAACGGGACGTCTCTTCATCCCGTACGCCGTGTCCCGACAGGAAAAACACCAGCAGGTCGTCGGGGCCGGCCTCAGTGCGCAGCCGCTCGGCATACGCCCGCGATACCACTGTCCACATGGGCCGCGTGACCTGGTCGTCCACCAGCATGGTGGCTTCGCTCTCGTACAGGCCCCGGGCGCGACTCTGCAACGTATCGATCAGCGAGCGGGCGTTGCTGGTCGCGAAGTCGAGCCGCTGAATCTGCGCGTCGCGGTACTGGTTGACGCCGGCGGCCACGACGTACAACCGCGCTGGGCGGCGGCTGCCGACGTCCTGGCGGACCACCACCGACTGGGTATCCACCACGGCGGCGTCGGTCGATGCGACCACCTGGATGACGACACGGGCATTCGAGGGAAGCTGAGCGTCCCATGCGTAATGGTACGTGAATCCACCCTCCGTGGCCTGGACATCCACAAGCCGCCGCCGAGGGGCGACGACACCGTTGGCGAACGCCTTGGGAGGCGTCAGCTGCAAACCATCCCGGACGGTGATCCGGGCTTCCACCGGCGTCGCCCCGCTGACCAGGGCATCGGGCTGCGGCGCGATGATCTCGACACGCGGCTTCAGCCGGTACTGGTCGCCCACAGCATTCTGCGCATTGGCGGGAGGCGGCTGCTGGGCCGCCCGGAACGCAGCCTCCAGGCTACCGGCATTCAACAAATGGGCCATGACCTGTGGCCGCTCCAGGGCCTGCTGAAACTGCGCCGCCAGGAAAAACTCGGGCAGCAGCTGCAGTCCGCGATTCACTTGCCAGCCGAACAGCTTATGCCCCTCGAAGGACGCATCGTAGAATCCGGCGGGAGTCCAAAACGCCCACTCACGGTTCTCGGCCACGAACAACGCCGCCAGCTGCTGCCAGGCGGGCAGCAACTGCATGACGGGCTGTGCCATTTCCCGCCGCCGGTACTCGAACACGATCTGGGCATCGGGCCCGGCGGTGCGGAGTACGTTCAACATGACCTCGGGATCGGTCGATTGCTTCGTCTTGCCGTCCCTGCTGTCCATCCACAGGAGCGCATCGATGACATCTCCGACTCGGAATCCGCGGAAGTAGAACGGCCCATCTTCGCGCAGCGACACGACGGCCAGTTCGCCGTTCTGGACCTGCAGCTCGCCGCCCCACCGATTCGTCAGATCTGATTCGGTCTCGAATCCCGCGAGATTCCACACGCGGATCGTGGCATCATCGCTGGCGGAAACCAGGTAGCGACGGTCTTGCGACATGCTGATCGAACGCACGCCCCCTTCATGCCCCCGGAATTGCCGCATCAAGCGTGCCTCGTCGGCAGCTTCCAGCCGGAAGACGTAGATATTGCCTTGCAGCGCCGTCCCGACCGCTACCGCGAACGGCTGCCCTTGCGCATCGGCAATCCAGCACGTTGCACTGGGGCGACCGTGCAACTCGGGACGCAGCGGCAGCTGGGCCACTTGCTTCTGCCCTCGAAACAACCAGTACGTTTCTCCATAGCTCGTCGGGATTGTGCGGAGGTTCCAATCGGCGGGCGGTGTGACGAGCGACAACCAGTCGGCATCGTTCAGTTGGCTGCGCGACTCAAGCCGCACCTGCGCCAGGTCAAACGACCGGTTCAGAATAACGCGGCCGTCACTGCCCCGTTGAGTCCCGAAGGCGATGCGGTAGGGCGGATCGGATTTGGAAAACGCGACGCGGAGCACGGGGCGGGCACGCCCCTCGAGAGCCTGTCCGGGAGCCTCGAGCGCCGACGAACTCTTGACCTGCACTTCGTTATCCTGGGAGTATGCCAGCGTCCGGCCGTTGGACGACAAGGCGACCGAAAAGACACTCGACGGAACGCCGAGTTCCGAGATGCGGCGCGGCTGTGCGGGGTTCCGCAGGTCCCACAGCTGGACCGCCGCCTGACCCTGGCGCTTGGGCGACGCGCCGCCGCCGACCGCCAGCACCTGGCCATTGTCGGAGAGACTCAACGACAACGCGGCAAAATCGAGCGGGATCTCAGTCGCCTGAGGAGTACTCTTCATGCTCCAGATGTACAGTTTGCCGAAAGTATCCGCGGACGCCATCCGCGAGCCGTCGCTGGATGCGGCCAGTGCCGTGACCATGCCACCGTGGATCACACCCGGCAGGATCTCGGACCGCATCGTGGCCAATTCGATGCGCTCGAGCTGCCATGTCGGCACACCGTCCGGTCGCCTGGCAGACGTTTGGAATTCATGAAACTTGGGCAAAACAGCGAACCGCTCGCCCAACAAGACGATGGGTGCAGCGCGGCGCTGCGGAATCAGTCGCCGAGCAGTATCCTCGCTGTAGCGTACCGAGTCTCGCTGTGCCAACTCCACAGGCTGCCAGATACCGGATTGCGCGTCGGGGCGCCACAGGACCGCTCGGCCCGTAATGTCCTGAGAAGCCAGCTGCGTGGCCCGCGGCGACAGGGATAGCGACAACACGGATTGAGAGTGCCCTTTCTCCGCGTCGGCCAGGACACGTCGCAAATTGCCGGTCATCGGATCAATAAGCAGGATTTCGCCCAGCAAGCCCATCGCACCGTGGCCGGCCATGGCGATCAACCCTTCGCCCGCGGCCAGTGCGTGAATCCGCCCGCGAGCGCCGCGATGGATCTGCCAGCGCACGGAGCGCTCGTGCAGCCACCTCGGCGCGGCGTTCTCCGGAGTAAACTCACTCCACACTTCCAGCGATTTGTCGTCGCCGGCCGAGCAGAGCCGTTGCGAATCACGGGTGAAGACGAGTGCACGGGCGGTAGCACTATGGCCGCTCATATTTAGCCGCAACCAAGGCTGCCCAGCTGGTTGCCGCCCGATGGGAATTACGTCTGGTTCCAGGGGAAGTTGAGCGAGCGTGTCGCTGGGCACATCATTCTCGTCGGGCAGCACGATATCGCCACCGGGGGTGATGTCAACTCTCAACTTTCCCGGCTGCTGGGCGAGACCTTGCTTCAACGCTTCCGGCAATTCGGATTCCGCCGCCAGTTGGGCCACGGGTACTTCCGCGACGACGGGTGGCGCGGTGGTGACGACGGGTGGCGAGGCCGCGGCGCCAGTCGGAGTCACAGGGGCCGGCGACAAGGTCACGTCGGGAGCTTTCGGCAGCGGCTCTTGTCCGCCTGCGCGGACCACGGGCGTGACCGGAAGATAACCTGGGGGCAGATCGAGTTCGGAATTCTCGACCGGGACGGGGGCGATGCGGCGCGAGACGGTGATGACGGCCGGCGTCGATCCCGCGGGCAACGCAGATTCCGGCGGCAGTTCCCGGACCGCAAGCGCGACCTGGCCCGGCAGCGTCGCTTCGCTGGGCAAGTCGTCGGCCAGCAAGGGCGAGGTGCCCCAGGGCGGGCAGGTCGCGGCAACCAGCAGCCAGGCATTCAGTCGCATGGTACGGTGCGAAAACACGGTGATATTCCTCAGCGATCGTGTGTTCAGACGTGGAGGACTGGTATTATGGACGGTTCCCGGTGCCGTCCGCAGCATGCCAACTCGCCTGACAGCCCTGGAAAGGACAGGGCCGGCGGTCGGTCGACAGTTTCCATCGCGGTTCGACTGCTGTTATCGTCGAGTCTTGCTCAATGTTGCGGAAGTTTTGGATTTCACGCAACGTTGCCGAATTTGGCACGAGAACGAAAGGACAAGTCGTCCCGTGCATCCCTCACCTAGAATCTATCACGAACCGCGAATTTGCGGAGCAGATTCCATGAACACGCGCAGCTTGGTACCGCTTCTGGGAGTGCTGTTGGCCGCCAGCATCCTGGCACCCGACTCGAACGGACTGAGGGGGCAAACGCCGGGGGATCCGGCAGCTGGCTCCCGTTCGCCGGCCGGTCTGGCCCTCGAGTCGATCTTCAATCCGCAGCGGGCACCCGCTCAGAAGACGATGGGCTTGCTGCAGCGCAGCTTTCTCGATCTCGTCGAGGAAAGCGCACAGGAGCTGCAAGTGGCCTTCGTGCTCGACGGCACCGACAGCATGGCTGCGGACATCGCTGGCGTGCGTGCGGCGCTCCGCAACATGGTGGACGATCTGCGGCAATACAAAGGGGATCACGTCTCTTTCGCACTTGTCGTCTACCGGGATATCGGCTCTCCTTCGGGGAGTGTGTCGACGCTGTTGAGCCAATTTACGAAGGACGAGGCTGCGCTCGCGGGTGCGTTCGACAAGATCGTTCCGGAAACCGGCAAGCCTTATTTTCTCGAGCTGGCCGACGTGGGGGTACATGAGGCCTTGGACAAGTTGGACTGGTCGCAGGACAAGGACACTTCCCGGTGGCTGATGGTATTCGGCGATGCGCCTCCCTACGACGCCAACTTCACGGACAGTGCCAAGAACGGGGGCGCCCGTCGTCACTTCGATACCGATCTGCTCGTGTCGCTGGCCGTGCGGAAGGGAATCAAGGTAAATTGCGTCTTGTGCACGAGCCGCCCGGAAGAACGTGCCGTCTACGAACAGGTGCTCGACAAGACTCGCCAGTTCATGAATGCACTGTCTACCGGCTCGGGCGGCCTGATGCTGGATCTCTCGTATCCGGATATTCAGGCGGCGATCGTGGATGCGGCGAAGAAACTGCGCTCGGAACGACGCCGTATCGGCACGATCACCCGCGACGATGTCGAATCCGCCCGGCGAGCCGCGACCGCGAGTCGAGCTCCGGTAGCCGCCGGCCAGCGGCTCCGCGTGGCGGTGGTTCCACACATGCCGCTGGAGCAGGTCTCGTTCGATCCGACACACGAGGCGGTCCAGATTGCCGCCGAATTGCGGCAGAAGTTCCGCAACCTGCCGCAGACGGAGGTGAAGAGCCCGGTCGATGTCGAACGGGCCTTGCGACGCGTCAAAGCTGCTAACATCGATCGCAGTCAGTGGTTGCAGGCGCTGGCGGTTCAGCTGCGTGTGGACTATGTCGTGTGGGGCAGCATCCGCAAGGCAGCGGGGATCGTGGGGGTCCAGACCGCGGTCTACTCCAAGACGGACGGCCAGCCTCTCGCGGACGCCAAGGTTCTGACCAGCAACACGCTGCCCGAAACAGAACTGGCCAGCAATGTCGTGGGCAAGTTGAGCCTGGTGAATCTCGATCAACGGCGAGCCCCGGAACTGCACGCCGCTTTCGCCAGCGTCCGCTCGAACAGTGCCTTGAATGACCAGTTGCTGCGTCCCGTCGCGAACAACGTTGCTGCCCGCCCGGACCTGTTGACGGGCTTCGAAGCGCTCGAGCAGGCCCTGGCGTATCCGATCGGGGATGCTGCGGCGCAGAAGCTACTGGTCCAGGCGGAAGAAGCCCTGAATCGCGCGGTGGCTGCGGATCCGCGTAATCCGTTTGCTCACATGCTCGTAGCCAGCTGCCAGTACAACCTGTCGCATGTGGCGGCGAACGCAGGCCAGGCTGAGGCAGCTCAAGCTCGCATGCAGCAGATGGTCGGTGCGCTGAAGCGGGCCTTCCTCGAACGCAAGAATGCCCAGGTCGAACTGCTGACGCTGGAAATCACAGCGGATCATCAGCTGCTCGTGAACAAGAACTTCCAGGAAGCGATCAAGGTCTACGAGCAACTGGCCACGGCACCGAACGACGCAACGCTCCATACGGCGTTGCGGGCTCATTGGATGCTGGCCGGCATTTACTCGGGCGACTGGCACGCCCCCGCCGAGGTCGTGAATCCGCAGAAGGCCCGCGAGCACCTGATCAACATCCTGGCCCACTGGCCCGAAAGTCCGGAGGCCAGTTTCATCAAAACCAGTCTCCGGTGGAGCGAGGAGAAGGGGCGGAACCAGTTGGAGACCGTGCCGCTGCAAAACAACATTTAAAGCCGCTCGTGACAGTTGCGCCGATTCTACCTGGCTAAGCCGAGGACCGTGGGATCTGCAGCCCCGCGGTCGTCGGCTGCGGCGTTTCTTGGGGTGCGAGAATGGTCCCGCCGGTCGCTTGCAGGATCATGCGACAGCGAGCCACGTCCCACAACAGGACGTAACCCTCCGATGTAGCACAGGCGATCCAGCGCTGGTCGGGCGAAACGGTGACCGCGGTCAAGGGACCATGCTTGCCGACGAGGGCCAGGCTGGGCGGAGATGGCTTGTCGGTCGGCGCGAGATCCCACAACCTTGCCGTGTGGTCCGTGCTGCCAGTTACGCAGAACGTCCCATCTCCCGCGATAGCAATCGCCACGCAGGCATCCGCATGGGCGGGAATGAACGAGACCTTCCGGAGCAGCTGGCCATCGGCGGCTAACTCAAACCGGGTCACGTTGCCGTGCAGGTCGCCGACAAATAGCTGGGTGCCGGAAGGGTCCAGGGCCAGCGATTCGAGCGCGTCATCGGAACAGGGGATTACGCGAGGCGAGGCCTGGCCCGCCACCGCATAGACGCTGATCTGCCCGGCGTCGTTGCCGGTCAGCAGCCACTTCGCATCGCGAGACAACTGCAGTACATGGCGGCGGTGGGAAACCTTGCCGATGGGTCGCCGGGATTTCTCGGGTGTTGCCGAAGAAAGATCCCAAGCGATCGCATTTCCCATCGTGTCGACGGACACGAGTGGATTGCCATTTGGCCCGATCAGGACGTTGTCGACGGCGTCCTCGAAGCCGCGCAAAACCTTGGCTGACGAGGAGGGGCGTCCGTTGACGAAGGGCCAGAGCCGTATCGTCGCATCCAGTCCGGCCGTGACGATCCATCGCGGGGGTGTTTCCGGAGTGATGGCCGTTTCCACGACGTCGAACTCGTGGCCCGCCAGTTTGACAAGCTCCTGGGCGGGGTCCTCGGCCGTCAGGTGCCAGGCGATGGCCAGCGTGTCCCAGCTGCCAGTGACCAGCCATTCGCCGTCACGGCTGACCGCGAGAGACTCGATGGGTTTGTTCTCGGCATGCCCGCGCAGTTCGCGGGGCTGAGGCTTGTCGCGGACGGAATCGAGTGGCCACAGGCATACCAGGCCATTGTCATCGGCGGACACCAGCCACTTTTGGTCGGCGGTAAAGGCCAGCGCTTCGACAGAATTCTCATGCCGCTTCAACAGGATCGGCACCGCGTGTTCGTATTGCGGATCCAGTCGCCACGCCTTCTGGTATTCGGCAACGGCCGCGGGAAAATCGCCTTTGTCGAGCAGCTCGATGGCCCGATTGCTGAAGTAGCCGGCATTGTGTTCGAGCTCGATTCGGAAGCCGGTTTGCTCGAGTTCGTCCAGGCTGAACTGTTTCTTCAAGGGGAGGTATTCCGCGGGACCGCTGGCTTCGATCGACACGGGCTGGTCGGGAGCCAGTTCCATTGTCAAGGTCCCATCGCCGGCGACGGCTTGAGTCGCGCCGTTGACGAGCACCGTGACCGCCTGGGGCACGAAAGTCAGGGTATAGGCCACGGTGGGCTTGCCGGTTGGCTTCCAGACAAAGGTGACCAGCGCCGCGGCGGGGATCAGCAGTGCCAGCAGCGTGACGGCAGCGATGACGAGCTTGCGGGACGGACCGGGAACGTCCTCCGCCTTGGGCCCTTCCACCGCCCGGCGTAAGGCGTGGACCATGGCGAGCGCCGAGGGATAACGATCCTCGGGCTTGAGAGCCGTGGCCTTGCGGATGACCTCCTGTTCGGGCGGGCTCAGCCGCGACAGGTCGAGCTTACCCTGGCGATTAGCTTCCAGCACCTCGACGTAGGTCAGTTCTTTGAATGGGAGGTGGGCCGTACGCAGTTCGACGTAGCTGACCGCCAGCGAGTACTGATCGCTTCCCTGGCCGGGCTTGCGTCGAATGCACTCCGGAGCCATGTACGCGGGCGAACCGACCATGCCTGTCGCGGTGGCGGCGGCATCGGAGAGGACGCGGGCCAGCCCGAAGTCACAGACGACGGCTGCATCGCCGATCAGCATGATGTTGGCCGGCTTGATGTCACAATGCTGGAGGGCGACTTTGCCTTCGCCCAGGTCGTGCTGTGGGCTGTTGAGATAGTCGATTCCCTTGGCGGCCTCTTCCATGTAGTTCAGCAGTTCGTCGGGAGGGATCCCTTCCATACCGGCGGCCGTGCTCTCGTCAAGCCGATCCATCAGGTTCTTTTTGCCGAGCAGCATGGCTACGACCAGCCATTCCGGCTTGTGGTCCAGGGTTGTCTCCGACACGGCCAAGGTCGCCCGCGCTGTCGGCGAGTCGGGATCGTACGACTCCATGGCCTTGTTGCTCAGGATGTTGCCTTCGCCGTCGAGCATCCACAGCGCGGTGATGGGCATCAGGTTGGCGTGCCGGATTTCCTTGACGCGTTGGACGCCACGGAACTCCTTGATGCCCTGCTTGCCACCGAGGTCGATGAACTTGAGGGCGGCCGAAGTGCCACCGGGCGCCGTCGTGCGCCAAACTTCGCCAAACTGCCCCTTGCCGAGGAATTTTTCCAACCGATAGCCGGGAATCGGCTCATCACCTTTGCGATACATGCGAACCGCTCGAAGGGGTGCGACAACCGGCGGGATGCCGCCGGCCACCTGGGAATGGGACACTCATGGCCGTAGGGTGGGCCACGACGTGTAATCCGGAGCCTCTCATGGTAAGCGATTCGGAGTGCGGCGAAAGCAGGGCGTTCGCGAGTGGGCCGGGAGGGCAAGAAACGCATCGAGCGGCATGAGCGTGGTGGGCTCATGCCGCTCGGTCAGGAAGGAGGATGCGCGGCGTTTCCGCCAGTGATTACCAGGGGCCTCGGACGTAATACACTCCGAATTGATCGGTGTGGCTGGGCCATGCGGGCGTGGGGTACAGCGGCTGGACCAGGCCGCCGCCGAAGCCGCCGTAAGCCCGTTGTGCCTGATGATAGATGGGGACCATCTCGTCCTGGGACACGCCCCAGCCCATCTTTGTCTGCATGTTGGCGGTGGGTGGTACGACCAGGCCAATGGGTTGGCCATAGGCGGTGTGATAGTAGTTTGCGTGCCACGGAATCGTGCGCGAGAACCGCATGGCGACGCGATTCGCCCGTTCGCCGGCGGAGAGGGTCGTAGCGACCACAGCGCAGCATGCCGCCGTGGCGAGAAGCAGGGTTACATATTTCATGGGTGGGATCCTCGAAATAGCGAGAGGGCTGGGGAGAGCGTCAGGGCTTTGCGGGAAAGTGCCAATTGGCAGTCACCCTGGCCCTCTCTGGTCGGATAAGGGTAGGAAGTTTACCACCAGCGGACGCTGGTTCGCGTCAAGCCGCGCCCGTCGTCGTAATAACGGTGGTAAGTACGGTGGTGCTTGTACAGGAACTCGTGCGGCATGAGCGGTTGATAGGTGTAGTACGTGTGGCCGACGTGCGGAGGAACGGGCAGCGGGGCGACGTACAGCTGTGCGCCGAGACCGCCGCAGGTCGGTGGCACGTAGTAGTTGTAGAACAGATCCGGAGTTCCGTACTGGTACTCGCGGCATGGGGGGTTATGCCGGTCGCCGCCACGGGCATCGTCCACGAGCCAGAGGCCGCCGACGATGGAGGCGAGTACGAGCGAGACGGATAGGGGGCGCAACGAAGGCATTTCAGTGCTCCTTGTGGTGGCAG
>JBFWYF010000126.1:0-11735 GCA_050186685.1 Pirellulaceae bacterium | reverse complement strand
GGGACAGCTGGCCCGCATTCATGGATGGGTCAAGGTGCCGCGTCGCCTGGAGCACACCTGGGATGGACTAATGATCTTCGATTCACAATCCGGTCCCGACCTGGCCGAGCGGATTGTCGAGACACAAGGTTGGCGCGAATTCCTTTTACACCGGGCTGTGCGATCGAGTGGCGAGCTTCAGATCCTGTTCGCGCAAACGGGCTTGGGCGAGTGCTGGCTCGACGACATTTCCGTCACCTTGCTGGATCCGTCCTAGCTTTCCGGCACCGACAAAGTGGGCCCACGGCGGCGCACGTCCCCGTCGCGGACAGTAAAGCCGATGCGGTCGAGGTACTCGCAGTAGGGTACGGCGTACTTGCGGCTGGTTTGCAGGGCCTCGCGAATGTCGCTGACTGTCAGACCCGCACCATCCGCGAGCCGACGGGCCAACAACTCTTTGGCGTGGCGGTCGACAGCCGCATGCAGGTACAGTTCCGTCGAGACTTCGACGAGTTCACCGTTCGCTGCCGCGAGTGCCAGCAACTGGGGCACCGACTGCTGATTCTTGGGTGTTTGCTGCTGTAATTCCTTCGTCGTCAGCGGCTGCATGCCGCCGGCCCCGACGCGCTCGACCAGTTGCGTCAGCAGCTTGCGTTCATTTGCGCTCAAACGCGGACCGTGATCGGCCAGAGCGACGCCGCGCGGACTTGCCAAGACCGAACCGGCGGCGATCAGTTCGCGCAGCGCCCGCTCGAGCAGCGATTCCGACGGCAGATACCCGAACCCCGCCGCCAGGGACGAACGCTCAAAAGCGAGCTGCAGGGGATGGGCCGCGTGGAGGCGCGCGAGCGCGGCGGCAATCCGTTTCTGCAGTCGGACGAGTACGAGTCGGTGGAGCCGCCAGGCTCGGGTCGGCGACACCGCGATCTCGAGCAATTCGCCGGATTGCTTCAATTGGCCAACGATTTCGGCGGGAACGTCGATGCCCGCACCGCGCGACAGATCTTCCGCGTGCCACTCGCGCAGTCCCGCCAGATACAGCGATGCCGAAGCGCGGTCCACCGGGTCGCGGCTGGCGAGCCGTTCGATCATGCCCGCCGTCTCGGCATCCAGTCGCCGAATGCGCTCGGCGGTTGGGTCGAGCACGCGCCCGCCTCCGATCGTCACCGGCGGAGATTCCCAGCGGATGACGAACGGCTGGTTCCAGACGGTTGCCGCCGGCGCACTGAGAAAGAGTTGTGCAACACCCGTCTCGCCAGGAGCCAGTTGATCGGTTTCGAGCAGGCGCACGGCGGCCGTCAGTTCGGCCGTGCCGATGTGAAGCTTCACACGCGAGCGGCTCTTCAGCGGGCGAGGGGCCGAGGCGAGCGACTGCAGGGACACGGTCAACAGCTTGCTGGGCAGCAGGTGTCCCGGGGTCGCCAGCTCCTGACCTCGCCCGAGCTGATCGTGACGCACGCCCACCACGTTGATTGCGGCGCGCTGGCCACACTCGACCGCCGGCACGGAACGATCATGATTCTGCAACCCGCGCACGCGCACGCGCCATCCGCCGGGCTCGATCGCCAGTTCGTCATCCACCCGGCACCGCCCGCTGCTGACGCTGCCGGTCACGACCGTTCCGTGACCTGATACCGTAAAGGCCCGGTCAATGGCCATGCGAAACGGACCTTCGCGCCGCCGCAGGCGTTCCGCGGAGACAGCCTGGCGGGCGGCCCATTCAAGCTGCCGGCGCAATTCGTTGAGGCCCTCGCCCGTGTTGGTGCTGGTAAAGACAATGGGGGCGGCCGCGAGGAAGGTGCCGGCCACCAGCTCGCGGACCTCCTGCGCAACCAGCTCGAGCCATTCGCGTTCGACCAGGTCGGCCTTCGTGATCGCGATCACCCCGGCGGCCAGATCCAACAGCCGCAAGATCTCGAGATGCTCGCGCGTCTGCGGCTTAATGGAGTCGTCGGCCGCCACCACCAGCAGCGCCAAGTCCATGCCGGTCGCGCCGCACAACATATTGCGGATGAAACGCTCGTGGCCGGGCACATCCACGATGCCCAGTCGAAAGGGGCCGATCGCCAACTCCGCGAACCCCAGTTCGATCGTGATGCCGCGGCGCTTTTCTTCGGGTAAACGGTCCGTGTCGATGCCGGTTAACGCGCGGACCAGGGATGTCTTGCCGTGATCGATGTGGCCGGCCGTGCCGAGAATCAAATGCGTGATGGCTGCGCTCAACTCGTCCGGCATCGGTGCGCCGAAAAGTGAAGGTTTCAGCGAGTCAGGATCGCCGAGGACATAACTGCCGCGATCGGGCACACGAGCCCGTGGCACGTCGGACCGACCATCGTACGCCTGCCTTTCCGGCTCGGCTAGGCGAGGTGGGCTTGCGAACGGTCGACGGATTGCGCCGACCGCCGTCGATTGGTACAATCCGCGGTTTACTTCCGATCTGTGAGGAACCCTGGACCATGACCCCTGAAGAGAAGGCGATTGAATCCGGAATTGTCTTTACTCCCATCCAGCCCGGCTACCTGAACCTGTGTATTCGCAGCGGCAACTTGCTGATCACATCGGGACACGTCAGCGACATGAAGGGCGTGCTGGGCAAGAATTTAACCGTCGAGCAGGGTTACCAGGCGGCCCGCCAGTGTGCCGTCAAGATTCTGCAGTCGGTGCACCATGCCCATGGCACACTGAACGGGCTGCGCGTCTTGAAAGTACTGGGCTGTGTCTATTCGGCGCCGGAGTTCACCGACCAGCATCTGGTCATCAACGGTGCGTCGGACCTCCTGCATCAGGTCTACGGTAAGACTGGCGACGGTTACCATGCGCGGAGCGCGCTGGGCTTTGCCGCACTGCCCACGGGTGCCGCCGTCGAAGTGGAAGCCATTTTTGAGATCAAGTCCTGAACCCATGCAGAATCCACTTCGGAACATTCCGTCGGTGAATGAGTTGCTCGAGAGTCCGCCGCTGCGGCGGATGGTGAATTCCGTCAGCCGCAGCGTCGTGGTGACCGGGGTCAGGCGGTTTCTGGATACCGTGCGCGAGGACGTGCAGGTGCGGGCCGGCGAGATGGGATGGCCGTCCGTCCAGGACCTGGCGCAGCGGATTGCCGAGTGGATTCAGTTGGATGAGAGGCTCCCGTTGCGTCCGGTGATCAATGCGACTGGGATCCTGCTCCATACCGGACTGGGACGGGCCCCGCTGGCTCAGTCCGCGCTCCAGTCCCTGGTCGAGGTAGCGTCCGGGTACGCCAGCCTGGAAGTCGATCTGGACAGTGGCGAGCGATCGCACCGCTCGCAAGCGGTCCGCAGGCTGCTTCAAGAATTGACCGGAGCCGAAGACGCGGCCGTGGTCAACAACAATGCTGCCGCGACGCTCCTGTCGCTGGCCGCGGTGGCCGCCGGACGCGAAGTGATTGTTTCGCGAGGACAATTGATCGAAATCGGTGGCAGTTACCGGCTGCCGGAGGTGATGACCGCCAGCGGAGTCAAGCTGCGCGAGGTGGGCACCACGAACAAGACCCGCATCCAGGACTACGAGCAGGCGATTGGCGAAGACACGGCCGCGATTCTGCGCTGCCATACCAGCAATTACCGCGTCGTCGGCTTCACGGAAGAGACACCCTTGACGGAGCTCGTCGCGTTGGGCCACCGGCGCCAGATCCCCGTGATCGACGACATTGGCTCGGGGGCGCTGGTCGACTTGGCCAAGTACGGAGTCACCGGCGAGCCGCTGGCGGCCGCCAGCATTCGGGCTGGAGCGGATCTCGTCCTGTTCAGCGGCGACAAGCTGCTGGGGGGACCGCAGGTAGGCGTGATCGCAGGCCGGCAGTCTTGGATCGAGAAAATCAACCGACACCCGTTGATGCGAGCCCTGCGGGTCGACAAGTTGACGCTCGCGTCCCTGGGAGCGACGCTGCGACTCTATCGCGATGAACAGGCCGCGGAAACGCACATTCCCTTGTTGATGCTGCTCGCCACGTCGACGGACAACCTGAAGTACCGGGCCGAGCGGATCGCGCTTCAGCTGACCGCCACGCCCACGGTGGCGAAAGCCGAGGCCATGGCCGATCACACCTATTTGGGTGGCGGATCGGTGCCGATGCAACAGATTCCCACTTGGTGCATCGCCATCACGCCGGCCGAGGGGCAGACGGCGGAAACGCTGGCTCGCATGCTCCGCACTGGGGATCCGTCAATCATGGGTCGGATCCACCAGAATCGCCTGATGCTGGATCTGCGCTCCGTCTTTCCGCACCAGGATATGCTGCTCGTGCAGGCCTGCGAACGGTTGGGGACTCCGGCGGCACCACCCGCCAGGTAATCAGGGCGACTCGGCGTCGCCGGCCAGCGCCATCCACGAGCGATTCTGGTAGCTGCACTGGCATCCGGCCGATGCATCGGGTACGAGCACCAGCCCACCGGCCGGCAACGCGTTGATCCAGCATCCGGGGCGAATGCCACCATAGTTCTCGACGCCCGAACCGCGCGACAGATCCAGATATCCCAGCGTGGCCGACCGGAACACGAGCAGGTTCTTCGACGCAGCGATCTGTCCGCAGCCGTAGGATCGCTGCAGCGTAAAGGGCCGTTCATCGCCGGTCAGCAGGTCCCAGGCTCCGCCTTGCGCATAGATCGTCCGGTCGTTGATCAAGGGGCGCGTGACATAGTCCCCTTCCTTCTGCCAGAGCGGCTTGCCGGTCGTGCCTTGATAGGCCGCGAGGCGGCCTCCAACCTCCGACGGCAGCTTGAACCGCGTCGGTTGAAAACAGAGCAAGAGCACATCGTGTTCGGCACTGTACGCCAGCATCGTACCGAACCCTTCGCCGTCTCGTCGCCATCGCACCGTGCCGGTGTCGGCCTCGAGGGCGATCAAGTTGCCGGCTGGATGGTGGACTTCCTTCACTGCGGGCAGCTTGCGCGACAGATCCTGGGGATCCCAGACGTCTTCTTTCGCCAGGGCGCGATCCACCAGGAAGACGAGGTCCCGCCCAATGGTGATCGCGTTGTTGCGGATCGAGGCCTCGGCGCGATACTCCCAGGCCGGCTTTCCCGTCACGGAGTCCAGTACGAAGAACGAGGACGATTCGCCCCACAACTCGCTCATGTCCGAGCGCAGATAGGCGTAGCGGACACGATGTGCCGGATTCACAATCGAGCCGAACAGTCGCCGTCCGTCGCAGGCGACGAACCCCCACAGGCCGGGCTCCCGGTCGCGCTCGCTGGCAGACGTTGTTCCGGCGGGTGTCGTGAATGCACCCCGTTGCTGGCCGGTTGCTGCGTCGAGCCGATAACAGCGCTGTTTGTCGTGGACATAAACGTGGTCGCCTGCCACGCACAGGTTACTGCCGGTGACGGCCGTGCCTGCCAGGTGATCGGCGCTGTACGACTTGAGGATGCCGGGGAGCGGAAACGTCCACAGGTTGCGTCCGTTATAGGCATCCACGGCGCGGACGGCATCCAACCCTTCGACGAACATGCGGCCGCCGTGATACAAGGGAGCAGGGCCGCGGCCATGGCGTTGTGGCATTTCCAGATCGACGTCCCGAAACCAGAGCGCGTGCAAATTGCCCTGCACAATCTCGTCCGTCGAGCAACTGGTATTGCCCAGATCGGCATACTGGTGCGTCCAGCTGCCCGCCCTCGCCAGCTCGCCTCTTACGAGCGTGCGCATGGCGCCGGTGCGTCCGGAACAAGCCACGCCGCCATACGGGCGCAGCTCGGGTGGCAATTTCCGCTCGTCCCATTCGGCCGACCCGTCGCGCGTCGAACGCGACGAGATCACCAGATCGGCAAAGTAGCGACCGTAAAGAGGTCCGGTCGACGGCGCGCGATGTACCATGACGCGCGTGCCGTACATGCCTGCCGCGAGCAGCCGGCGACGCGCCGCCACCAGTTCTGCGTCGGAATGGACGAGCACATAGATCTGTAAGTCGGTGCGGTTGGCCAGCGCGAGGGCCAAGCCGGCATCGCCGCCGTCCACGTCGAGACAGAAGCCAGCGCGCACCTGGGTGCGTCGGAGGATTTCGTCCGCGGCCTCGGCGTCGCGAGCCGCCACGTCGGTCTGGGCCGGTGGTGGCTCGTGCACGGTGGGCTGGGTCCGCGGCCGGCTATGGAAGCAATACACGGTCCCCGCATCGGTGCTGACGTAGAGCGCCTGGTTGGCGATGGCCAGACCGTACGCGGCGCCGTCGACCTCGCTTTGCCAGAGCTGCTTCCCGGTCGCGGCGTCGAGAGCCGAGACGGTGGAGCCGCCTCCCGCATAGAGGGTCTCGCCTCCGACAACGATCGAGGCGCTGGCATCGATCTCAGGAGATGTCCAGACGACGTCGTGACTGAACGACTTTTGAGAAACGCCTTTTCGATCCGGGACCAGCTTCTCCACCACGTTCAGCAAGCGCACCTGCCGGCCCGTGCCGTGCACGATCTTGTCCCGCCACGAAGCCACCGGTCCGGGGCCGAGTTTCGTTTCCAGCGCCCCGTCGCCGAGCTGAAAAACGCTTCCCCCGTTGTAGAATCGGCCCCCGATCACCACCGTGTTGCTGCCACCCGTATGGCCGTTGGCCTGCAGGTGATAGTACTGGAACTGGCCATCCTGACGTTGAAAGGATGCTGGCACGGCGCGGCCCGTCGGTACCAGCAGCTGGTTTGGTGTGGCGACCAGATAGCCCTGGGCCGACACGCCGCTATCTGCCATCGCACCTCCGTGCGGCTGGGGCATGTAGATGCGTCCCGCTCGGTCATTCTGCCACAGGATCCGGCCGGTCGCCGCATCGATCGCCAGCAGGTAAATGCCATCGGACTGCCAGACACCAGCCGCGAAATAGACAACGCCGTCGCGAACAACCGGCCCGCCGCGTGCCGGCCAGCGCGATACCATCCGCCCGTTCCCCAGAATCATGCCGTCGCTCGGCCCCGGTCGCCAACGGTTTCGCAGCTGTCCGTCCACCGCGTTCAGGCCATAGAGGTACCCATCATCGCTCGCCACATAGAGCTGATCCTGCCAGACGGCCGGCGCGAAGCGGACCGGAGCGCCCGTATAGAACGTCCAGCGCTCGTCTCCCGTGGCGGCATCACGCGCGATCACTCGACCATCCACCGAATCACCATAAATCACCAGTCCGTGGGCGACGACCAGATCCCACGCCCGGTCGAACGCCATCCGGTCGTCTCGAGGCCAGGCTGGAACTGGGCGGTGCCGGGAACGCGCCTGCCACGCCAGGTGCAGTTCCGGCGCCAGCTGTTCGGCCGTGTAGCCGCTGCGCGCCGCATCGCAACGGTACTGGGGCCAGTCGTGCGCTGGTGCGGCGCGCCAGGCAGGGCATGTGCCTGCCAGAACCAGCAGGAGACAGCGAACGAGACCGGTCCTGCCTTCCCATCTCATCAGACGCATAATTCACTTCCCCTGTCCGGTACGAGTGCGATCGGCTTTGCGCGCGATCTCGCCACATACCGGGCATTCTGGCTGACGAACGAGCGGAACTTGATGAAACTGCATGCCTCGCAGATCACACAACAGCATGCGACCCGCCAGGGGATCTCCGATGCCAGCGACCAGCTTGATGACTTCCATTGCGGCCAGGCAACCGACGGTCGAGGCCACCGCTCCGAAGACGGGGAATTCTCGCTTCCAGTTGGCCGGCGGCTCCGGGTACAGGCAACTCAGGCACGGTGTACGGCCCGGCACAATCGTTGTCAGGCGGGCCTCGAGGTCGTACATCGCGCAGTCGACCAGCGGTTTGCCTTGGCGGACAGCCTCGCGGTTCATGAGCAGCCGCTCCGAGAACAACGGCGCTGCGCTGACGACCACGTCGCACTGAGCGACCAGCTCGGCGGCATTCGTCTCGCTGATGTTTTCCGCCCGCGTATCCAGGGCGACATGGGGATTCAGGGCCCTCAGCCGCTGGACTGCGGAATCGACGCGCGGTTTACCCAGCCAGTCGGTGGTCATCAGCAGCTGGCGATTCAGGTCGTTCAATCGCAAGTTGCCGGCATGAGCCAGCAGGAGCCGCCCGATGCCCGCCGCGGCCAGCTGCATCGCCACCGTACCCCCCACTCCTCCGATCCGGGAGACGAGCACGGTGGTGCCTTTCAGCCGCCGCTGCCCCGTTTCGCTGAAATCGGGCACCCACAGCTGCCACGTGTATCGGTCTCGCTCGGCATCGGTCAGGGCAGGATCCGATGAGTTCATAAAATCTCCGGTCAGCCGCCCGCAATCGGCGGCATCAACAACACGGTGTCTTCGGCGTTCAATACACGGGACTCTGCATCGCGCGCGGAATGCGCACGGCCGTTGACGACCACCATGAGCCCGGGTTGAACTCCTCCGTTCGCGGCCAGCAAATGGGGTCGTGTTCCCTCGCCGTGGCGGGACGCGAGGTGTGACAACAAAATGGTCAAATCGCTGCCCTCGGGCAGATCAACGTGTTCTTCCGTGTGTCCGATTACTGTTCGCAGCTGTCCGGTGTACTGCACCCGCAATCTCATTTCGGCATACTCCCTGCGTGAACCGGATGCGGAGCTCCGTTGTGGAATAGCTCGGCCGCCAGGCCGGTTTCAGATTTCTGGTCCAGCATCGCCAGCGGCCGCTCGGCGACCGAACCTTGAGCGATCACGTACAGCGCATCGGCCACCGAGCGAGCTTCGTCCCGGCTGTGGGTCACGTGCAGCGTGGTCAAGTTCGTACTCCGCTGGACGGATCGCAGCAGCTCGCAGAGCCGGTCACGCGTGGACTCGTCGAGCGCATTCAGCGGTTCATCCAGCAACAGCACGCTGGGCCGGAACGACAAGGCGCGGCCGAGCGCAACACGTTGCGATTCGCCACCGCTTAGTCCGCGCATGCGTCGCCGGAGCAGGGGACGGATGCCAAGCACTTCGGCCAGCTCCTCGACGCGCTCGGCTCGTTCGCTGGCAGCGACACGCCGCAGGCGGAGAGCAAACTCCAGATGCTCGCGGACGGTCATCGTGGGAAACAATGCGAGGTCCTGCGGGACATAGCCAATGCCTCGATCCGCCGGCTTCCACTGCGTGATGTCCACGCCATTCAACAGGATGCGTCCACTGACCACGGGCTTCAGCCCGCAGATCGCTTCGAGAATCGTCGTCTTGCCCTGTCCCGTGCCGCCCATCAGGACCGCATATTGCCCGGTCGGAATCGTCAGATTGACCGTTGTCAGCGAGAATACACCGGACCGGATCGTCACCTCTCGCAACTCGATCATCGCGTCACCTTCGTCCCGACCAGCCGAACGACGCCCAGCACGATCATGGCGGCGATGACCATCAGCAGCGACACGGCCACGGCCGCCTCGAGTTGCCCGACGCTCAGCTCGAGAAACACGGTCGTCGAGAGGACTTCGGTACGCATGCGGGTGGCACCCGCAAACACCAGAATCGGGCCAAACTCGCCCAAAGACCGCGCCCAGGCAATCGTGATGGCCACAATAATGCCTCGCCAGGCCTGCGGCAACGTGACCTGGAGGAACGCCTGGCTGCGGCGGCAACCGAGTGTCAGGGCCACTTGTTCCGCTCGCGCATCGATCTGGTCGAACGTGACCCGCATCGTCTGGACCGCAAACGCGCACGCCACGGAAAACTGAGCCAGCACCACCGCAGGTTCGGCGTACGTCACACGTACCCGCAGCCATTTCTGCAGCAGTTCCTCCAGATTCGTGCCGGCTACCGGCAAATGGAACAAAATCAGCAGACTGAGACCGATCACGAGCGGCGGCAGCACGACCGGAATATCGATGATCGTGTCGATCAACCACCGGCCCCGAAACGAATAGCGCGACAGGACATAGCCGAGGGGGGTCGCGACCCAGATCGACAGCAACGCGGAGATCGAGCAGGTGACCAGGGTCAGCCGCACGGCGTACCGGATCTCGGGCTTGTTCCAGGCCGCCATGAAGTGGGCCGGTGAGGTGAAACACAGATCGGCGATCAGCAGTGCGACAATGAACAGGACATAACTCCCACCCAAGCCGCCCATCACCGCGAGGAACGGGACATCGGAGCCCGCGCGGTGCGCGCGGGCTCGCGAGCCCAGCGATGTGTTCTGCTCGGGGGAAGTACTCGGGCTCTGGCCGGATACCAACGACATGAAATCGTACCGCTCGCCCCGCGATGCGAGACAGCTGTCAGGAGAGTTCACTTCCGCTCGGGCGGGATGGCCTGGCAGCCCGAGCACCTACTTCGATCCGTCGACCCATCGGAATCCTTCGTTTGAAAAACGCTCCTGGGACGACTCGGCGCGGATGGCCTCGAGCAACTGGCTCGTCAGCAGCTTGTGGCTGGAATCTTTCGCCACGCCAAACGGCTGAGTGGCGACCGAGCAGGGTATGCCCTGAATGCGAATGGCGTCCAGGAAATCGGCCGATCCCGCGGCGTTGCTCAAGTAGGCCACAGCGGCGTCCAACGAACCCGATCGCATCTGGTTGACGAGCATGTCACCGGTCGGCGTCTGCACGACGACGTTCTTCATGACTTCCGTCTTCAAGCCGCTCTCGTCGAACGTGCGTTGCGTGAGCCATCCCATCGCACATTGCTTCTCATGGCCGATGCCAACGCGCAGCCCCGGCTTGGTCAGGTCTTTCAGCGATCGGATGTCGTGAGGATTCCCTTTCTTGACCAGGATCACCAGTTCGTTCTGGGAGATTTCCTGCGACGCCGGGAAAAGATCTTTGACCTGGTTCATGAACTCCGAATCGCAGGCAAAGTACGCGTCCGGCACCTGGCCGGCTTTCATCTGGGCCACCAGGATACCACAGCCGTTGTAAGAACGGATGACGCGCACTCCCTTTTCGCGCTCAAAAGCCGTGATGGTTTCTTCGATGGCGGGACGGAGCATCGAACCGGCGTACAAGACAATTTCCGGTACCTCGCTCCAAGCATCTCCGGCCACCGGTTGGAATCCGAATTCTCGATAGCGGACCAGCCCCTTGTCCTGCGCCGCGACATAACGAGCAAAATGCAGGGCTTCGGCGGGTTGCGCCGAGGATTTCAGCACCGCCAGCGCTACCTGGGCTCGGCACTTCGCCAGCTCGGGAATCGAGACCGCTTCCAGGGATTCGTAGTCGTGAAGCACGGCATCGAACACGATGCCGGCATCGATGGCGCCGACCTTCACGTCATTAGCGACCTCATTCACCGTCGTCTTGAAGACCGTAGTCTTGCGTTGCAGCGCCTCCCAGTGCCCTTGAGCCTGCAACGCGTCGCGGGTCATTTTGCCGATCGCCGTGGCATCGGGGTTGGCCTGGGCGATGCGGATGTCCGCTTTCAACAGGTCCGCGAGCCCCCGGATCTGCTTGGGATTTCCCTTGGGCACCGCGACCACGGCCTGCATCTCGGCCAGTGGGAACTCGTCGGCCACCAGCTTCCTCTCGCGCGCCGGTGCCAGGTAACTCGCGTCGGCGGGTAAGTACAGATCCCCCGTCTTCGACACATCCAGCGAAGCCAACAGCGACTGGGACGCGCCGTATTGAATCTGCAAGGGCCGTTGAAAAGCCTGCTCGTAATCCGCCCGGATGGCCTCCATCACGCTCTTATTGCTCGCGGCACAGTACACGACCAACGGTTGCTCGCTCGCATTGCCCGACGGCTTGCCCCCCGACGTCTCGGAAGCCGAACGCGGAGTCAAGCTGAATATCAGCAGCGCCAGCACGGTCAGCGACACCAGAATGATGACGACCTGTGGGACGGCCATTCCGCGACGTCGCCGGGACGCACCCAAAGGAACCCGAATGGTCAACCGCGGTACAACGAGAC
>JBFWYF010000125.1:0-11744 GCA_050186685.1 Pirellulaceae bacterium | reverse complement strand
GCCAGGTAACCGCGCACCCTCCCATTCGGTCGGCCTTCGAACGCTAACACGAGTGGGAACCGCGACCCGGCATCCTGAGCATGACACACGCCACGGGATTTCCGTGGGCGGACGTTACCGAAATGGGACCGTCGGTTATCGTCGTGGCCGATCGGGATCCGGCGCTCGCGGATCGGACCGCCGCCGAGTTCGCCGAGTGGATCTGGGAGCGCCGCCAGGAGTGGTACGCGGTGCCGATGACGCCAGCTCAAGCCCTCGAGATGGGTGAACAACAAAATCGTTTCCCCATCATGCTGGCGGATCAGGCCGACAACACGGGTGGCGGCGCGCCCGGCGATTCCACCGAGATTCTGCGATTGCTGCTCGCCCGACAGATCGGCCCTTCCGTGGTGCTTTACCTGGTCGACCCCGCGGCAGCGCAGTTGGCCCGCGAGCTCGGTCGCGGCGCCCGCATCCGGACGCAGCTGGGAGGCAAATCGGACGCGATTCAGGGTCCACCCGTCGATTTTGACGGCGAAGTCGTCGCATTGTCCGAAGGCCGATTCCGCTACGATGGTCCCATGTACGCCGGTTTGACCGGAGACTTGGGCCCGTCCGCGTGGCTACGTTCCGGCAACGTGAACGTTGTCGTCGTGTCTGCGACGATGCAGCCCCTGGACCAGGCCTTCGCGCGTTCGTTAGGTATCGATTGCAGCCAAATGCGCTATATCGTGGTCAAGTCCGCCGTGCATTTCCGTTCGGGATTCGAGCAGCTGGGCGGACAGATCTTCAACGTCAACGCCCGCGCAATCCACTCGCACGACTTCGGCCAACTGGCTTATCGCCGCGCCCGGCCGATGTACCCGCTGGCCAGCCCTGCCTGGTCCGCGCGAACGACCTGATGGCACCCCGTGGCGTGTCTCGACAGGAGCAAACGCAATGCGTCGACGAACGTTTCTCGGTGTGGCGGCCGCCGGCATGGCGACCGTGCTGGACCCTGTCTCCCGAACGTTAGCTCAAGAAACGCCGGTGCAGCCGTCCGGAGTCCACATTGGCGATCTAACCGACGGGGAAGACGTGTTCCGCTACGTGCGGCGCGTTGCCGGTCGATGGGATCCGCAGCTGTACAAGCAGGTGCTCGGCGCCGCCAACGCATTCAAGGAGGGAGACGAGATCGTAGGTGTTGCTGCGGCTGACGGGGGCTCGCGGCTGCGCGCCCGATCGCTGCTCGCGCATACGCGCCTCGGCGACATCGATCGGCATCCGCCTCGCACCGACCAGCTCTTCGCGCTGATCAACGCCCAGGTGAACGTCGCGTCGCGTTCCCAGACATCGTCCTGGACGCTGGGCCAACTGAAACAGTTTCTGCTCGACGCGGACGAACCGGCGATTCACGCGATTAAAGACGGTTTGTCGAGCGACGTGATCGGCTGCGTGGTGAAACTGATGAGCGATGCGGAATTGGTGATAGCGGGTGCGAAGGTATTCAACCCGCTCCCGGGCAGTCAGCTCGGAGCCAAGGGATACCTCGGGGCCCGCATCCAACCGAACTCACCCACCGATCATGTCGACGACATCCGCTGGCAGGTGCTGGACGGCTGGGCGTACGCGGTCGGCGACGTCGTGCTCGGCACGAATCCCGTCTCGAGCGAACCGGCGTCGGTCGCGGCGATCGAAGCCGGGTTACAGGACTTGCTGGTCACGTTCGGGCTCGAGGACATCCTGCCGCATTGCGTCCTGTCGCACATCGATGTTCAGGCGGAGGTGGAGCGCCGCCAGCCGGGCACCACCGGCATCTGGTTTCAGAGTATTGCGGGCAGCGACACCGCAAATGCGACGTTTGATATCACGATCGACAAGATGCAGGGGTATGCCGCGCGGCGCAGCGGGCGGTTCGGTCTGTACTTCGAAACGGGGCAGGGGGCCGATTTCACGAACGGGCACAGCCACGGTTACGACATGGTGCTGCACGAGTCCCGGAAGTACGGGTTCGCGCGGGCCTTGAGCCGCCAGGTGGCGGAAGCCCGTCGACAAGCCGGACACGCCCCCGCCCCCTGGGTGCACCTGAATGACGTAGCGGGGTTCATCGGTCCCGAAGTGTTTCGCACGCGTGAACAGCTTGTTCGCTGCTGCCTGGAAGACATCGTTATGGGCAAGCTGCACGGCCTGTGCCTCGGACTCGATGTCTGCTCAACGCTCCACATGGACGTGTCCTTGGAGGATCTGGACTGGTGCCTCGACCAGGTCATGCCGGCCAATCCGGCATATCTCATGGCGCTGCCGACGAAGATCGACCCCATGCTGGGTTACCTGACGACAGGCTTTCACGATCACGTCCGGCTGCGCGAGAAGTTCGGCTACCGCGTCAACGATCCGATGTGGACATTTTTCCAGCGAATCGGGATTCTGGACGCGGCGGGTCGGCCCACGGTTCATTTCGGCGACCCAGCATGGGTGTATGGGCAGTATCGGCGGGCCAAAGGGGATACTCGGTCGGACGCGGAGATCAGGCAGGAGGCCCAGCGTCAGATGGCCGCGGTGCGAGGGCGAGGTGTGTTCCTCGCCGAAGGATGCGGAGGGCGCCACGGTGATATGCCGCCCGGGCTGGCGGCCGACGTGCGGCGGATCTACGCCGATGCCAAAGAGAGTATCTGGACGGAACTCGATCCGGGGTTCGTCGCAACCGTGCCCGCCGTGACGCGCGTCAGCACCCGTTCGGCGAACCGGCAGGACTATATCCTGCATCCTGAGACGGGCGAACGGCTCCACGCCGACGGAGTGGCTGCGATCCGGGAACTGCGGCAGCGGCAGCAAGGCACGGTCGACGTGCAAATTGTCATCTCCGACGGTCTGAATGCCCTGGCTATCATGGATCCGGGGCATCTGGAGCCGTACTTGCAGCGCGTGCGCGAGCAACTGGGCCGGACCGGTTACCGCGTGGGCGACCGGAATATCCTGGTCACCTCCGGGCGCGTGCGAGCTGGCTATCGAATCGGCGAGACGCTGTTCGGCGATTTGCCCGGTAATCGCGCGATCCTGCATGTTATCGGGGAACGACCGGGAAGCGGTCACCATACGTTCTCGGTCTACCTCACGTTAGCGCCCGGGGCGACGTGGGGGCACGCGGATCAAGTCGACCACAACATCACCAAAGTCGTGTCCGGCATCGCGTCGACGGCACTCCTTCCGCTTACGGCGGCCGACGAAACGGTGCGTATCCTGGGCACGCTGAGCTGAAGGGGTGCAGAGGTCTTTGACTTGACAAGTAAGGTGTGCGGGGTAGGCTGACGCCGGAAGCTTTAACTACTCTCGTCATTTCGGGCTCGCATGTCGCGTCGCGCCACCTCGATTGCCCGCCGTCGCGTCCGCCCCAAGTCCGGAGTGGAACCGCGGGCGGTACTGCCCGCCGCCGCTCCCCGGCGCGAACGCGGGCTGTGGGCGGTGCTGCTGTTGACGGCCCTCTATATATCGCCGTATTGGATGGTCTTTGGCGGCCGGGCGGTTCAGATCGAGAACGATTTCGATTGCCTGTACTACCGGTACAAGGCTTACTTGCTCGACGCACTCGCGTTCGAGCAACGCATCCCGTTGTGGAGTCCGTCGGAAGCGGCAGGCGTGCCGTTCTATTCCAATCCGTTTGCGGCGACCTGTTATCCGTTGAACCTGCCGCTGGCGGTGTTCTATCGGATGGCGGGCGGGTACACGCAGCACGATCACAAGGTCTTTACTTCGCTTGGCGTGCTCATCCTCAGTGCCGGGCTTTACCTCTGGTTGCGCAGTCTGCGATTGCCGGTTCTGGCGTCGGTCTTCGCGGCGGTTGTGGCCGGATGCAGCATGAAAGTGACGGAACTGATGCGGCTGCCCAATGCCTTGCATGCCGCGGCGTGGCTGCCATGGTTCTTGTACGGCATCAACCGGATTGTCGACGGCAGCGGCCGATGGCGCGGTGCGGTGGCGATTGCCGGAGCCACGATCCTGGTGCTCACGGCAGGCTATCCCTATTACGCGTATTATCTGCAGTTTCTGATCGGTCCCTACCTGTTGGTGGTTCTCGTCCCGAAGCTGCGCGACGCGCTGTGGTACGAACCGCCCGAACAGGCGTGCGGCTGGCGAACGGCAATCATGTGGCTGGGCGGTGCGTTTGCGGCGGGGTTAGCTGTATGCATGCCATACCTGGTCCACCTGAAGGCGTTCCTCGACCAGATGCAGGACCGGGGCGGCGGCGATTATGCGTATGCGACAGAACACAATTGGGATCTTTTCCTCGATACCGCGGGCTCGCTCGTCTATCCGCCCGCCGCGATGGCGGAAGGTTGGTACTACTTCGGCGTGGCTGGACTGCTGATCGTCGTCGTGTATGGCGTCCACGTCCTCGCGGGAGCACGCGGGCGCACCAGCGAACAGGTCCTGGATAGCGGAGAACCGAATCGGCGCGAGCTGTGGTTTGCAGGCGGGGCACTGGCCGCGTACATCGTGCTGACTTACCTGACGCTGGGGCGCGAGTCTTATCTGTTCCAGGCGATGTGGTCAGCCTGGCCAGGATTCAGTCGGCTACGGGTCTGGCCGCGTATGAACATCCTGCTCGTCCCGCTGATCGCGGTCGTCCTGGCCCGCGCGGCGGCGCGCTGGCGACTGTTTGACTACACAGTTCCGCCTGTCGAAGCGGTCCTTGATCGGAACCCCGCGACTCGGTCGATCGTGCGTGGGGATTGGATCGTGGCCACGTATGTGTTGGTGCTCGGCGTGCAGCTCGTATTCTGGAGTTTTGGTTATGCCGGGCCCTACTACGCGACATACTTCGCACACGGTCCGTTCGCGCCGTTCGGCCCGGGGTGGTTTTTGCGTAGCGGAGCGATCGCATTTCTCGCGGTCCTGGCGGCTTGGGGCCTGCACCAGCGAGGTCTGATCGATCGCCCGACGCGCGCGATCGGTCTCATGGCAGGATTGGTGCTGGTGACCATGGCCGACGTCGGACCGTTGGGGCTGTCGCAGTGGGTGCCGGTGCAGCTGGGGTATGTTGGCGAGCGATCGCCCCTGTTCGTATCGCGGATGGTCGAGGCTTCGCTCACCATACCGCGGCGCTTCGAGCGCGACACGATTCAGATCTATCCGAGCTTCAATGTCGGGATCGTGCCCAACTGGTACTTCGAGGAATACGTCGACTTTCTCGAGCGCAGCGGACTGGATCACGAGCGGCCGGAGAAGCGGCAGAATGCTGCCGGCCAGGCCGCCTGGCGGTTGCTGGGATGTGTCGACGGCCGGCGACTGTACGTAACCCGTACGGTGGAACACGCGACGGCGGAAGCCCTGCTCGCGGATGCCGACGCGCTGGCCGCGGCCACTCCGACGCACGTCGAAGTGACCCATTACGACGGCGATGAATTGGTTGCCAAGCTCGACTCGCCCACAGGTGGCTTCTTATGCTTTATTGACAACTGGGACCCGGATTGGCGGGCCGAGCTGAATGGCAGCGGCGTGCCCTTGCTCCGAGTCCTGGGCACTTTCAAAGCGATGGCTATTCCGGCCGGCCAGTCCCAGATACGCTTTGCCTACCGGCCTTTGGACTAAATGAAGCGGTTGCATGAACTCGTCAGAACCGTCGATATCGTGGGCGGAGCGCCCGGCCGACTCTGAGCGGAAACAGCGACTCGCGGATGCCGAACAGTTCCTGCGGCAGCATCGCGTCGCGGTCCTGGTGGTGGCGTATAATGCGGAACGCACGATCGGGAGTGTGCTCGAACGCATTCCGGCCGCGTTGCGTCCGCTCTTCGCGGAAATCTGCGTCTTTGACGACTCGTCCCGGGATCAAACGGTCGCGGCCGCCGTAGCCGCCGGGCGGCAGCTGGGGATGGAGAACCTGCGCGTCTGCCGCACGCCGGTAAACCAAGGTTATGGCGGCAACCAGATCCTGGGATACGAGCACGCCATTCGCCAAGGCTGCGACTTCGTCGTGATGCTGCATGGGGACGGCCAGTACGCTCCCGAATACCTCGACGACATGCTGCTGCCTTTTGCCGACCCGGCCGTCGCCGCAACGCTGGGATCTCGCATGATGCGCAAGTTGGATGCGCTGCGCGGGCGGATGCCGATGTACAAATGGCTGGGCAACCAGACTCTCAGTGCGTTCCAGAACCACATGCTGGAAGTGTCTCTTACCGAGTTCCATACCGGGTATCGTGGTTACCGTACCGCCGTACTCCGCCGGGTCCCCTTCGCATTTAACAGTCACGATTTCCACTTCGACACCGAAATTCTGATTCAGCTGATTTCCGCAGGCGAGCGGATCGTGGAAGTGCCAATTCCCACGCACTACGGAGATGAAGTCTGCCACGTGAATGGGTTCCGGTACGCCTGGGACTGCGTCAAGGCAGTGATCAAGTACCGTCTGTTCCGCATGGGGTTGTTTTACAACCCACTGCTCGACACACGGTCCGTTGACGACGAGACGTACCACTTCAAACGCGCCGACAATTCACTGCACCAGTTCGTCCTCCGACAGGATTTTTCTGAACAGCGGGTCCTGGAACTGGGCGCGGCGCGTGGCTACATCAGCAGCGCCCTGGCGGAAGCTGCCCGGGAGGTCGTCGCGGTGGACCGGCGGCGTCCAACACTCACCGCGCCGCGCCTCCGCTGCGATGCGGTTGATCTGAACGGCGAATTCGACAAAGTGCTCGGCCCCGAAACGTTTGACAGTGTGCTGGCCCTCGACGTGCTCGAGCACCTGGCGGAACCTGAACAGGCAGTGCAGAAAATTGCCCGGCTGCTGCGACCCGATGGTCGTCTCTATGCCAGCACGGCCAACATCGGGTTCTTTATCATGCGCGGCATGCTGCTGCTCGGGCAGTTTAATTACGGAAAGCGCGGCATCCTGGACATGACGCATACTCGGTTGTTCACGATTGGATCGTTCCGCCGGCTGCTGCGGGACTACGGGTTCCACATCGAGTCGTTGCGCGGGTTCGGTCCGCCGATTCGCGATCAGATCTCATCACGTTTTCCATACTCATGGATTGACGGTACGCTGGGGTGGCTGGCTCGGGTCTGGCCGCGGCTGTTCGCTTTCAATTTTCTGGTCGTGGCGCGCCGCCGGCCCTCGCTGGACGAAACGCTCGCCGCCACATTAGACACGAGCCAGTTCAGCTGAAAGTGGCCCGAACGGCGCGGTACTCGATCAGGGAAAGAGCTCGGCATCGCGGAACCGTTTACCGTCTCGATCGCGCGCCGAAATAATTGGCGCCTCCGTCGCGGGCCAAGCGATCTGCAGATCCGGATCGTTCCAGAGAATCGTGCGTTCGAATTCAGGAGCCCAATAGTCGGTCGCTTTGTACAGAAAGTCGGCACACTCGGAGAGCACCAGGAATCCGTGTGCGAACCCCGGTGGGATCCAGACCATACGGTGGTTCTCGGCCGACAGTTCGTAGCCTATCCACCTGCCAAAGGTCGGCGACGTACGGCGGATGTCGACGGCCACGTCGAATACCGCCCCATGAACGACCCGTACCAATCGTCCCTGAGTGCGTTGAATCTGGTAGTGCAGACCCCGCACCACGCCGCGAACCGATCGAGAGTGATTATCCTGCACAAACGGCACATCCGTTCCCGATGCCGCTTGCCATCTCGCCTGATGGAAACTTTCGAAGAAATACCCGCGGGCGTCCGCGAACACGGTCGGTTCGATCAGCAAGACATCAGGAATGGCCGACGGAGTGATTTGCATGCGGCGAGTTTACCGCACGGCCGGCGCAGGGAACACGGGCATCCGCTTCGGGCGGTGTCGCGTATTCTTGTGCTTCGCGGGTACCAGAGTACACTGGGCTAGGAGCCTCGTTGAGGAGACCGATCATGAGCCCGGGTGAACTACAGGAACCGAACGGTCACGAAGGCTCGCTGACGGCGCGTCTAGACCCGTCGATCGGTGAGGCGTCGACCGGCATCGGGCTGCTGATGTCGGAGTTGGTACGACGATCGCTTCGTGCTGGTGTGGCCGATATCGACCAGACGCTGAAGTCCTTTGCGACACAGCAAGTCGCCGTGGCGGTCGAAGGCAAGATGGCCGAAGTCACGGAAGTGGCCGAGTCGACATCGCGTCGCGTCAGTGAATCGCTGGTCCGCGAGGTGGCAACCGAGTCGCGGCAATCCACCGAGCGGCTGAGTCACTCGTTGAACGATGCCGTCGGTCGGTTGGAAGGCGAACTGGGAGATGCTCGGCGACGATCGGACGAGACGGTCCGGACGCTGGAAGAAGTTACCGAGAAGGCGCGGCAGTCTTGGAAACGCATCAAATCCGATGTGGAGGCGTTGCAGGCGTCGGCCGCAGGGCTGCAGGCAAAGGACGAAAGTCTGCAGGGGTCGCTGGACTCGCTGCAACAGGAGCTGCACCAGGCCAGGCGACAGGAAGAGTCGTTGCGCGCCGAGCTTCTGAGTCTGGCGAATCGAACCTCGTCACTGGAACAATCGCTGGTCGAGATGCAACAGCTGCAACAGCGATTGAGCGATTCGTTGAACGCGGCACTCGACCGAGAGCAGTCACTGCAGACGCAACTGGCCAGGCTGGAGGCCGAGCAGGCCGCCGAGCACGAAAGGCATTCGGTACTGTCCGCTCAGATACGCGCCCATGCCGACCGCCTGGCTGACATCGAGCGTCCCAAGGGCTGGAGTGCCTTGTTTCAGCGCTGGCGCGGCAAGGGTAAGAGCGACGTCGCGGAGAGTCCGCCGCCAGGACTGCCTGGCGCCGCCGCACCGGTCGAACCGCTCAACATCGAAGCGATGTCGGTCGATGAGGAAGCCTCAGGTGAACGCCGCTCGGAGCGCGAGCCGCCTTCGGCGGACGAAACGCGCTAACGCCCAGGCCTGGGGCCTGAAGACCCCGGCATCGATTTGTCTCGGCCCTTCGGGCCTAATGCGGCGGAGCGACGCCAGAAAACCCACCTGACTGAACGCGAACCGGTTCGTCCAGGACCCTCTCCCGATACTCCGGGAGCGGGTCAAGGGGCCTGAAGCGTGGCGTAGTTTGTGATGAGCGCCGCGACGACCTGGATGGCAGGCTGGAGTTCCGGTGACGAGCCAGCACAAACAATCGCCCGCTGCGCCTTGCCGGCAATCTTGCGGCGTTCCGACTCGCTCGCCGCGTCGCAGAAGTTATCGCAGACGTCGGCCAGCTTCACCAGTCGGGCCTGCCAGCTGGCCGCCGTCAGTTGCCGGTCGTAGGCCAGCTCGCGCTGGTCTTCGGGCAACCGCGAGTCCTTGGTCAGCGCGGCGACCGCATCGGCCACGGCAACGCCGAACTGCTCGGCCACGTCGTCGTAATCCGTCGTCGTGTCTTCCAGCAAGTCATGCAGGAGTGCCGCGACCAGGGCCGTTTCGTCCCGGACCTCGAATTTGTGGAGAATGATAAGCGACACCCGCATGGGGTGGGCGACATACGGCGTCCGGCCATCTTTACGATACTGCCCGTCGTGGCGGGCAGCGGCAAAGGAAGCGGCCTTCTGCCACGCGGTAGCAGACGGAGCATCGGACACAAGGACTCCTTTATCGATCTCATTTCCCCGCGAGATCGGGTGCGGTGCCCGGTGACGAAGGGTCATCTACTTCTTCTTTTTTCGGCTATCGCCGGTCGATTCGACCGCAGCGCGCGGGCCATAGCTGTCGCGATCGCTCAGCAGCCTCGGCTCGGCCAGTACGACCTGGCGGTCGCCCTGCGTCTCCATCCACTGATCCAACTCGCCGCGAAGTCTCGCGAGGTGTTCGGCGTGACCGGGGTCAGCGGCCAGATTATTCTGCTCATCGGGATCTTTCTGCAGGTCGTACAACTCTTCGGCTGGCCGAGCATGATACCGGCGCAGGATCTCGGCCGCCGCAGGGTCCGCTTCCGCCGCCCGCTCCCACGTACTGAAGAAAGCGCGTTGCCCCAGCTCGCCTCCGACGAGATCGATGTGCGTCGTGAATGCGAACTCAGGGTGCAGATTGCGAATGTACTTCCAGCGCTCGTCCCGCACACTTCGCGCCGGGTAGACGTTCATGCGCCCGTCATTGCTGTGGGTCGCGAAAACCCGGTCCCGATGAGTCGCCTTCTGCCGCTTCAATACCGGCAAGAACGATTGACCATCGAGCGACGGCGGTGGCTGACCGCCGGACACGGCATAA
Organism: Pirellulaceae bacterium; assembly: GCA_050186685.1. GTDB lineage: Bacteria > Planctomycetota > Planctomycetia > Pirellulales > Pirellulaceae > CAZFLF01. The sequence goes on along the minus strand of JBFWYF010000125.1, from coordinate 1,622 downwards.
AGGGTCGGCAACAGGTCCACCCAGCTGATCAGGGCCTCGCTACGGCTGCCCGGAGTGGTGACACCCGGCCAGGAGACGATCAATGGTACGCAGATTCCCGATTCGTAGCAGTTCCATTTGGCAAACGGCCACTGAGCACCATGGTCCGAAGTGAACAAGAAGAGTGTGTTCGAGCCCAAGTGTTCGTGGACGGCGTGCCGGATAATTCGCAGCTCGTCTTCCAGCTTGTCGACCGCCGCAGCGTAACGGGCGCGCCAGTGGCGAGTCGCCGGGGTGTCGATCGACCCGGCCGGCAGCCGCAGAGCGTCCGGTCGAGAGGCGGACGGCTCCTGCGGCCAGGGTACGTGCGGCCAGTTGCTGCCCACCATCAGGCACAAGGGCTTGGCGGTCGGAGGCCGATCACGCAGGTAGGCCACTGCCGCGGGAATGCTGGCATGGTCGTGAAAGGAATCGTGAGCAAAATAGTCGAAGCCATAATCCGCAGTGTGCCGATAGTGCGAGACCTTACCGAACGCCACCACTTCATAACCCTGTTCCTGAAAGTAGGCTGGCCACTTTTTCAACTCGGCTCGCGGCTTGCTGTGGTTCGCTTCGGCTCCGTTCCGCGCCGGCATCAGACCGGTTAACAGCGCCGCACGGCTCGGCGCACAGCTGGGCGATGCGACATACGCCCGGTTGAACGTCATGCCCTCGGATGCCAGTTTCGCGATCTCGGGCGTGCGGATGCCGGATCCGCCGAAGGGAGTCGCGTCGAGCTGACTGAAGTCGTCCGCCAGGAAGACCACCAGGTGCGGCGGTTGTTCGGCGGCGGAGGCCCGCATTGCCATGACCAGGACCAGAAGGAACAGGCCGACAACAGACCCAAAGTTCATTGCCGAGGTCCTTTTTTTCATGCGTTGGAACGATGCGGTCGCCAGCAGGGGCATGGTTGCGAGCCTCCATAAACCGATTATCCGGATTGTACCGGCGTCTGTTACTTGTTACCCGATTTTGTGACCTAGGCTTGTGATATTGCGCGTCCACTCCTTTCCGCCGAGGCACACTCGACATGAAATCCTTTTACGCACTCCGATCCAAGGTCCTGGAAGATCGCACGATTTCTCCCGAGGACGTCGCCAGTATCCGCGCCCAGATCGAACAAGATGGGGCCCTGACGCTGGACGACATGAAGCTGCTGGTGGAGTTGCTGAGTGATGCCGACTCCGTTTGCCGCGAGTTCGACGACTTGTTTTTCCCGGCCTTGCGGGCGATCGTGCTGCAGGATGGCCGCGTCACGGCGGATGAGCAGTTCTTTCTGCTGAAGATGCTGTACTCGGATGGCCGCATCCGGGAACAGGAGAAGCGCTTCCTGGTGGAGCTTCGTCGCGACGCGGTGGAATCGAGTCCGGAATTCGACTCGCTCTGCGAGACCGCGTTTGCCGCGCCCAGCACCGGCTGGGACGTCGGCGGCCGAGCTTGACGAGTGAGCTGGCCGAGAGTGGTCCGCTCCGCCGAAGCGGCGCAGCGCTGAGCTGAGAGAGTCCAGCGCCGCCGGGACCCTTCCGACCACTCGCGCTCTAGGGCGCCGTGGCTGCAGGGGTGAGCGGTTCGGCAACGGGCGGCGATGGAGCAAGCGATTGTCG
>JBFWYF010000124.1:0-11787 GCA_050186685.1 Pirellulaceae bacterium | reverse complement strand
CGTTCGTGGGATCCACGGTGATTGAGAAATGAATCCGACCTTGCGCTCCCGTCTCTTCTACCTCTTTCGCCGTGGGATTGGGGCCCGTAACGCGCGTCCAGGTTCCACCACCGCTGTACAATCCGTTCCCGGCGCTTCCCTCCAGCGAGAATGTATCGGCATTGATCACCGCAATACGATAAATGCCATTTGCCGCGGTGTTTCCGGCCACCCCGTTGACGAACACAAATGCGCCATTCGGCAGACCATGACTTGTGGACGTGACTTGGATCGGTGTCGTATTGCTCGCCTCCGTGATGGCAGTGCCAGCCGCAGTGACCGGCAGCACAGGGACGTCCATTCGCGTCCAGGCTGGCGTTGCCGTAGCTGCCGTGTTCGAGAAAAAAATGCCACGCGGTTGGCCGAGGACTAGCACCGCAACGTACAGCCGACCCGTCGTGGGGTGAACGGCCATTTCAATGTTATTCGAATTAAGCGTCTCGAGTACCTGGTGCATGTCGGCATCAATATCGGGCCCGGTAATCTTGGTCCAGGTCGCACCGAAATCGTCGGAACGATAGATTCCACCCGGGCCACCGGATCCTTCGGAGGCCGCGTACAGGCGCTGACCACTCACATCGCTGGGATCTAATATGAGATCCGTGAAGTTGTTGCCAACAACAAAATCGGCGGCATTGATGCCTGTAAATGTCGTACCTCCGTCCAGGCTGCGAAAGACTCCCCCACCAGGGCCGGAGGAGGTAGCGACGATCGTGTTCCCGCGCGCCGCGATGCCCGAAATGTTCTCGCCCGTCGCGGGAATACCAATGCTGCCGGGACTGATCCAGGTGGTCCCTCCGTCGGTGGTGCGATACACCGCGCCGCGTCCGCCGCCCAGTCCACCAAAGCTGCTGTAGAAAGCTGTCCCAGCTACGAGCGTGTTGTGTGTGACATCTGTCGCGTCGAACGCCATAGCCCCAATGGACAGCGAGTTCAGGAAATCGGCCTGAGGCGTCCAGTTCGGTCTGACCGCTGTAGCATTGGTCGTCTTCCAAATGCCTCCATTGACAGCGCCGATATACAGGATATCGGGATTGGTCGGATGAGCGACCACGGTATGAATCGCACCGGTAACCTGATCGGCGGGCAGGACGTTTTCCACTTGCGCGTTTTGTGTGGGTCGAGGGCCCTCGTCGATCCAGGTGCCCGGCCGGACGAGACTAACCTGATAATCTTCTACCTCACCATCCGCAAATTGCCCTGTGACTCCTAATGGCGTAGTGCCGTTATGCAGTCGGAAGCGGGCATACGTCGTCCCCACCGAGGAACTTCCGGGTACGTCGATCGACAAGATGTTGTTTCCCGCCACAACCGGACCGCCATACACCCGTTCATTAACGTCGCTCCAGTCGCCATCGCGATTAAAGTCGATCCAGGCATCGAGAAAGGGATTGGCGACGCCTGCCGTATTCGTAACGAAGACCTGAACTGCGGACGCAGCGCCGATCATGAAATCCGCGTTGAGGGTGACACCGTCTTCGTCATCGGTCGAGCCCGTCAGGTCGTCCAAATCGGCTGTCGGATTGGGCTGTCCGTTCGCATCCGCATCCAGCGCGGTCCCTAACCGGAACCCGACCAGCGGCGTGTGCCGCGCGCCGTTGTCCAGCAACGTCGTCGGGTAGCTCGATAAGAACCCTGACTGAGTCGCGGTGGGAGCGTCACCAAAGTCCTCGGTTGGCGGCACAACCACTGTGAATGACCGCTCATACGTGTTGTTCGCTTCGTCTCCCTCTGCCACAGAATTATTCACGTCGACGACTAACGACACGGTATGGACGCCTAGGCTTAGCTGGCCCAGGCCGAGGTCTTGCACGACGGCTCCCGTAAACGGGGACAAAGAGAACGGTGTGATGAACGTACTAACGGGTATACCGTCCAATAACAGGGTAGTGGCAAAAGTATTGGCCGGAACCGTGACATCGCCAAAATTGCCCCAGCCTATATCCAAATAAACCGTGTCGGCGTTCGTGATAGGCACATCGTCGGTATTGGTGCCTGTCTTGTTCGAAATAACGATGCTGTCGGACCAGCCATTAAACTGCGCCGGCGCCAAGTCGGCGGCCAGGGACAAGCGAGGTTCAAGTACATCGAACCGCAGCCTGCGATATCGAACTGCCATATTGCGGCGTCTGCCGCAGGTGCGTGCCACATTGCCGCGGTGGAGTGAGAGAAGCATTTTCTTGACCTGTCGGAATCTCGAGAAGTCGGTTTCCGTTTGGGGCCCTGAAGATAACGCCTCCGAGGGGAATGTCAAATCTGACACGAACCTCAACGCGGTCCTCCGTGCGACAGCACCGTCCAGCGAACCTTTCGGTAGCTGCGCCCCTCTTACACTTCAGACATGCATTGGGCGAGAACGCGCCACCCCCACAACAAGGGATTCTGCGATGACCTTACATTCGAACTCGCCTATCGAAGAAAGCGGCAACCGTTTGCCGGCCTGCACAGGCGCGCATACCCCTACATTCAGATGGCACTGCTGACGTTCGACCGAGACTGCGCGGATCGTATCGAACCCGGTGTCGCACGCGAAAGTGGCACCGGGTTTTTTCGTGCTCCCGCGACAGCACGAGTTCCTGGCAACAGAAGGGAGGGCGTTCCCATGATCCTGTTCAAGCACATCAAGATTCGCAGCTACGAGACGGGTTTGTACTTCCGTGACGGGGAATTCCAGGGCTTGCTGGGCGAAGGACGGCACTGGCTGTTCGACCCGTGGATGAAGGTCCGTGTCGACGTCGCCAACCTGCGCGATGCCTGGTTCCCGCACGAAAAACTCGACATGATCGTCAAATCGCGCGTGCTGAAGGACCGTGCGATCGTCCTGGATTTGAAGGACCACCAGCGGGGTCTGGTGTGGATCGACGGTCGGTTCACGCACCTGCTGGGGCCGGGCCTGTACGCCTACTGGCAAGGTGTCCGCGAAGTGCGCGTCGAGGTACTCGACGCTCGCCAGGTGCGATTCGAGCACGAGGATCTAAAGGTTATTGCGGCGACGCACATGGCGAAGCAGCTGCTGGACATCTGCAAAGTCGAACGCGACCACGCCGGCGTCCTGTTCATCGACGGACGGTTTGTGGACACGCTACGGCCGGGCCTGTACGCGTTCTGGAAGGGCGCGGCGGACGCGCGAGTTGTGGAAGTGGACATGCGGGATTGCGCAGCCGACGTCAGTGGTCAGGAAATCATGACCCACGACAAGGTCAGCCTGCGCATGAACGCACTGGTCACTTACCGCATCGCCGACGCGCGGAAGGCAGTCAGCTCGACGGACGACGTCCGCCAGGCACTGTACCGCGAGACGCAGTTGGCACTGCGAGCCGTCATCGGCGTACGCGAACTCGACGTCTTCCTGACCGAAAAGGACGCGGTTGCTCAGGAGATCGAGCAGGCGGTACGCCGCCGCGCCGGCGAACTGGGTCTGGAAATCGTATCAGTGGGTATCCGGGACGTGATCCTGCCGGGCGATATGAAGGACTTGATGAACAAGGTCACGGAGGCCAAGAAGGCCGCCGAGGCCAACCTCATCTCGCGGCGCGAGGAAACGGCCGCCATGCGCAGCCAGGCCAACACGGCCAAGCTGCTGGCCGACAATCCGACGCTGATGCGGTTGCGGGAACTGGAAGTCCTGGAAAAGATCGCGTCGGCCGGCAACCTGAAGATTGTGCTCGGCGAAAAGGGACTCGCCGACCGCGTGATCAATCTGTTGTGACCAGGCCCGTGGCTTGACAAATCGAGCCACGGGCTACTTTTCAAGACGGCGGGGGGCCCGCAGAGGCCGCTGGAGTCGCAGTGAACGTCGTACCCACATGAGTCCCCCCGCGTACTCAGCGGGAAGCTCTTCCGCCACCGGCGGACCGGGTGAAAGTAAAATTGGCCGCCATCCAGTGGCACTTTTGCCAGACGGCCATTGGCATGCTGCCGGAGTCGTTGAAGATCGCCGGCCAGGACGTCCAAGTCAGCGGAGCGACGGCGGACTTCAGGGCGCAGATCGAGGCAGGCATCGAGGCGAGCATCGCCTGGGCGCTCGAGACCGCCGTATCGGGGGTTCTGGACGCTGACGGCGAAGTATGGCGCCGGTGGAGCCAGCAGCTCCCGTCAGCGGAACACGCTCTGGGGGCCGGAACAACAGCTTGCGTCGTTGCACGCTTCCCTATCGGCGTCTTCCGCGAGGGGGCTGCTCATCCGCCGCCTTGAATTTGCGCCGCGAATATACCTCGATTCACAGCGAGGTTGGACGCGTGGAAGTAGGACGAATGGGCACAAGTCGGTTCGACCAGACTCCAGATGGTTCGGCACGTGGTGGGGTCAAGGTTCAGGAACTCCTGCGTCACCTGGAAGGCGTTGGCCAGCGGCCCTCCCACGATGTCGCCGCGGGCGTCCAGATTGAGCCACCGGGAGACGTGCCGAGGCCTGCGCCCGTCGGCGGGCACGAGTCTCCGCTGGACCGTCACGATCGACAGGGCCGCGCCCACCGTGAACCAGTTCCGGACCCTCCCGGCAAGCTGCTCGCCATCGAGCGTCCGCAATGCCTCGAAGGCCACGACGGTTCCCCAGCTGTGGCTGACCACTTCCAGTTCCACGCCGTCGCGCAGCAAGGGCCCGGCCACGTCGAGAAATCGTTTCTGGACGGCGCGTCGGACGGAGTCGTCCAGCAGGTACTTGACGAAGTCGTCGATGCAATTGAGACCCGGAATGTCGAGCAGAACGCGGTCTTGAACGGCACGCGTGGCGACCGGGTTGCAGTCCGAGGCCTGCGGTTCGACCGCGGTCAATGTCTCGCGCACGGCGCGGTCCTCCAGCACTTCCCGTAACAGGGTGGCAAGTTCGTGTTCGGCGGCCGCCTGCCGGGAATCCGCCGCGATGGAACGCTGCCGTTCGGGAGTAACCAGATCACTCCAGACGACCGGATGACGATTCCGCTCGAGTTCCTGCCGGAGCGGCGCGGCGAGGTGCGGCCGCAATGCCTGCCACCAGGGATCGGCAAAACTGGCGTCGTGCCGGCAGATACCATGGACATAGACGATGGCCCGCCGCCCCGTGGCCCGGCTACCGACGAGTCGGTCATCGGCTCGTCCCGCCAGCAGATCCCGGATTTCAAGCAGAATCTTCAGGACGTCCGTTTGCGACAGGGCAGGGGCCCCTGTAACGCGGTCCGGATCGGGAAGAGCTCTCAACAGCAAGGGGCCGGTGGTTTCGGCCGGTTCGAGTTGCGGAGTCTGACTGAAACGTTCCGCCGCCAATGCATCGCGCAGGCGACGGATCAGCTTCTGGTGATCGATGCTCCGACCCTCCTCGCGCACGGTCCTGTCGAGGTAGAAACTGAAGGCTCCGTGATAGTTCCCTTCGATGAAAGCATCGGCCGATGTCTGGGTCGCTTCGCTGCCGGCCAGCAGCACGTGGTTCATCCGCTCGCCTTGGCGCGCTTCCGCCATGGCGGCACGGACCTGCTTGCGGATACCCCCGCGCCGTAAAGCCGCAGACACGTGCGGCGGCGGCTCGACGAAACGTGCCAGGACTGTGTTCCGCTCGTCCAACGCCGATCGAGGCGCCAGCAGGCGGGTGACGACTTCGTCCGCGTCTCGGCCGGCCAGCGATCGCGAGCTGCCACTCGATCGTTCCAGCCGAGCGAGACTGGCCTGCAGGTCGACCAGCGGCGGCGGACCGGTGAATCGTACTTCGCGCGCCGCGGTCGGGGCCAGCATCATGCGCGTGGCTGTGCCGGAGTGGCAGCTGTCGAGCAAGACAGTTAAATACCCACTGTCTGGAACTTGCTCGGTGAGCTTTCGCAAATCATCGTCCAGCAGGTACGTCCGTTCGTCATCGAAATCCATATCGTAGAGGCAGAGCAGTTCGTCGGCACCGTCCTCCTCGTCGCCATCCTTGTCCGCGATATGGGACCCGTGACCGGAAAAGTGAAACACGATGCGGTCACCGCGCTTCACGTCCTTGAGCATGCGGGCCCACTCCTTCGTAATGCGTTCCTTCGTCACCTGGCTGTCGATCAGTGTCTTGATGTTCGCCGCGGCGAAGCCGAACACTTCGATCAGCAGCCGCTCCACCATACGCACATCATTGACGCATCCGCGCAGATGACTGATGTATTTGTACTGGTTGATGCCGGTCAGCAGGGCACGGTCCGCCATAAACAGGGCTCCAGGTTGTGAGCAGGGATCCGTCCTGTTTCCTTTGCGAGCTGCAGCGCCGGGCGAGCGTGGCACTCAACCAGTGCGGCACGACGCTCCGCCGTCGTGTCTTCTCGCGAGGACATGGGGTGCATAGAAAAAGTCCACGACCGCGGAGCGTCGTCCCACACTCAGCGTGGCCCCGGGCCGAGGCTTGCGAGCAGCTTCTGCAGCCCACTCAAGTCGACGGGCTTCACCAAGTGCCGCTCGAAACCGACTGCTGACGTGCGACGGCGGTCTTCGTCCTGCCCCCAGCCAGTCAGCGCGACGAGCACGGAGTCGCGTGCTTCGTCCAACTCACGCAACCGCCGGGCGGTCTCGAAACCATCCATGCCGGGCATGCCCAGGTCGAGCAGGACGACCTGCGGGCGAAAAGCTATGGCCTGTGCGAGTCCCGCTTCGCCGCTGTGCGCAGTCGCGACCGTATGCCCGCACATCTTTAGCAGCAGGGCGAGGCTGTTGGCCGCGTCCTGATTGTCGTCGATCACCAGGATCCGGCGTTGGTGGACCGCATGTGCCACCGCGGCCTTTGCTGGCGCTGGTGCCGCAGCCGTCGCCGTTTCGGCCACTGGCAGGCGCACGGTGAACCGCGCGCCTCGTCCCTCACCTTCGCTGTACACTTCCACCGTTCCCCCATGCAGTTGGACGAGCCCTTTCACGAGCGACAGGCCGATTCCCAACCCGCCCTGCGAGCCTATCAGGTGCTGGTTCACCTGCGTGAACATCTCGAAGACCTTACCCAGCATATCCGGAGGGATGCCCAACCCGCTATCGATCACGCTCAAAGCGATTTCCTGTCCGTGCCGTTCCGCCGCCACGCAAATACGTCCCCGTTCGGGCGTAAACTTGGCTGCATTGTTCAAGAGGTTGGCCAGAACCTGTGTGAGACGCACCGTGTCGGCCAGTACGATCAGCGGCTCGTCCGGGATCTGGACTTCGACCTCATGGTGTCCGGCCGACAGCAGCGGGCGGCTGGTTTCAATCGCGTTCTGAACGATTTCGCTCACGGCGACGCGGTGCCGTTGCAACTTGATTTTGCTCTGCGTGATCCGGCTTAAGTCGAGCAGATCGTCGACCAGTCGCACCATGTGCTTGACCTGACGTTCGATCATCTGCCGCAGTTCGTCCGCTTCGGCAGGCGCCAGATCTGGAACGCCCAGCAACTGAATCGCGTTGAGGATCGGCGCAAGCGGGTTGCGCAGCTCGTGGGCCAAGGTGGCGAGGAATTCGTCTTTTCGCCGGTCCGCTTCCCGCAATGCGGCCGTCGCCTGACGGCTTTCCTGCAGCAGTCGAGCGTTCTCGGACACGACGGCCTTCAGTTCGTCTCGTTGCCGCGCCACCTCCTGCCGCTGTCGGTACAGCTCAAAAAATACGTCTGCCTTGCTGCGGAGAATGTCCGGTTCGATGGGCTTTTGCAGGAAGTCGACGGCGCCCGCCTCATAACCGCGAAAGCGGCGCTGGAGGCTCGGCGCTCCGGCCGTCAGGAAGATGATGGGCACTCGCCGGGTACGTTCCGAGCCGCGCATCAGCTCCGCCAGCTCAAAACCGTCCATATCCGGCATGCGGACGTCGACCAGCGCCAACGCAATGTCGTGGCGCAGCAGCAACTCCAACGCATCGCGACCGGACCGCGCCTGGAGCAGGACCAAGCCGTCCCGCCGCAGCAGGGCTTCCAGCGCCAGCAGGTTTTCCTCCAGGTCATCGACAAGAAGAAAAAAGACCGGTTGCGTCGGCAGGTCCGTCATTGCGATGTGCTCACCTCCCGTAACAGCTGCCCGATTTCCTGCAGGGTCAGCGCGCGGATTCCGGGGCAAAGATCCAGCGCCGCGCGGGGCATCGTCGGGGCATACGCCAGATCCGGGCGCTGCGCCACGGCAATGCCACCCGCCTCGTGCACCAACCCCATTCCCCGGGCACCATCGTCGTTGGCGCCCGTCAACAGCACGCCCACCAGCCCCGAACCATAGGCGTCGACAGCCGTCTCGAACAGGACGTCAACGGACGGGCGAGAGTATTGCACCGGCTCCTCGCTCGACAACGATAATCGCCGATCTGTCTCGACGAGCAAGTGGTAGTCAGGTGGCGCGAAGTAAATTGTGCCGCCTCGGATAGGTTCTTTGTCCTCGGCCTCCCGCACGGGCAGCTGGCATTTACTGCGGAACAGTTCGACCATCTTGTTGTTCTTGTCGGGCGGTACATGCACAACGATCATCAGGGGGAGCGCGAAATCGTGCGGCAAGACGGGGAGAATCATGGAGAGCGCGTCGATGGCTCCCACCGAAGCTCCCATGACGACGGCTTCCGCACGCCGCTCCATTACACGTCTCCTCGCTTCTGGTAAATCCGTTCGTCGCGCGCAAATTCAAGAAAGGCATCCGCATGCCTCGCAAATCGAAGGCTCTCCTTCGCGCCGAGCCCCAGAAATCCTCTGCGGATCAATGAATCCTTAAATAGCCCAATGGCTCGGTCCTGCAGCTCACGATCGAAATAGATCAGCACGTTGCGGCACGAGACCAGTTGTACTTCGGCGAACACCTCATCGGACACCAGGCTGTGGTCCGAAAACACGACCTGCCGCCGCAGACTCTTGTCGAAAACCGCGGCGCCGTAGGCCGCGGTATAGTAATCGGACAAGGAGGACTTGCCACCTGACCTGCGGTGATTCTCCGTAAAGAGCGGGATGCGATCCAGTTCAAAGACACCCGCCTCGGCCTTCCGCAGCGAGTTCGGGTTGATATCGGTACCGTAGAAAAGCGTGCGCTCCTCGAGCCCTTCTTCCCGAAAAAGAATGGCGAGCGAGTAGACCTCCTCGCCCGCTCCACAGCCCGCCACCCAGATCTTCAACGAAGGGTAAGTGCGCAAATGCGGGATAACCTGCGAACGCAGGGCGCGGAAATAGGCCGGGTCGCGGAACAGATCACTCACCTGCACCGTCAGGTACGACAACAGCCGGGGAAACATCTGGGGATCGTGCAGTACACGTTCCTGCAAGTCGGAAAGCGTGCGGCAGTGGTAGCGGTCGCGTGCCTGGGTCAGCCGGCGTTTCAGGGAGGCCAGCGAGTATCCACGGAAGTCGTAATGGTATCGGCGGAAGATCGCCTCCAGCAGCAGTTGGACCTCGATGTCCTCGATTTTTTCGTGCATGGCGTCGACTCACTACCGGGGCATCCAGACACGCACGAGCGATAGCAGTTTCTCGACGTCCAGCGGCTTGGCCATGTAGTCATTGGCGCCGGCCGCAAGGCACTGTTCCTGGTCGTCTTTCATCGCCTTGGCGGTCAGCATCAGGACGGGCAGTTTCTTCCAGGCGGGATGTTTGCGAATCTCGCGCGTGGCCGCCAGGCCGTCCATTTCGGGCATCATGACGTCCATCAGCACGAGATCGACTCGCCGATCGGGATCGTCCGCGCACCGGCTCAGCAATTCCAACGCCTCGCGGCCATTCCGAGCAATTTGAATGTTCGCCCCGCGCGGCTCGAGAATGCTGGTCAGCGCGAACACATTGCGCACGTCATCCTCGACGATAAGGATGCGGCGACCTTCGAGGGCCGCGTCCCGGCTGCGGGATTTTCGGATCATCCGCTGCTGTTCGGGCGGCAAATCCGCCACGACCTGGTGCAAGAACAGCGTGACTTCGTCCAACAGCCGTTCTGGCGATTTGGCGCCCTTGATGATGATGGAACGGGAATAGCGTCGCAGTCGCTGCTCTTCGTCGGCCGACAAATCACGACCGGTGTACACGATCACCGGCGGAAAAGAATACGCGTCCTCGCGGCTAAGTGTCTCCAGGAGCGTGTAACCGGTGGTGTCGGGCAAGGACAAGTCGAGGACCATGCAGTCGAACGTCGAATCGCGCAGCAGTGCCAGGCATTCGGCCGCGCTGCTTACGCCGACCGTCTCGACGTCACGCGAACCGAGCAGTTTGCCCAACCCGTCGCGCTGTACCGGGTCGTCCTCGACAATCAAGACCCGGCGTACGCGCTGCGCGAGCCGTGCTTCGAAGCCCTGGATCGTTTCAATCAGCGTTTCCCGTTCTACCGGCTTCATCAGATGGCCGATAGCTCCCAGGGCCCGCGCGGTCTCACTGTGGTCCGCCGCGGAAATGACGTGCACCGGGATGTGGCGGGTGCGTCCGTCGTGCTTCAGCCGATCGAGGACCGACAGCCCGGACTGATCGGGTAAGCCGACATCCAGGAGCACGGCACTGGGCGGGTGCCGTGCCACGGCAGCCAGGCCCTCTTCCGCGGTCGACGCCACAACGCACTGAAATCCCAGTTCATGTCCGAGATCGTACAGGATGCGAGCAAACGGCTCGTCGTCCTCGACGATCAGGAGGACTCGCCCGCCCCAAGCGAGCCGCTCCCGATCGTCGGCTACGGCTGCGCCGGTTGCCGGTGGCGGGGACGTGACCGTCGTGGAGGCCGGCGTCGCCGGCGCTGGAGGAGCGACCGGCGGTCGGACGCTGGGCGGAACCTGCTCCGCTACGACCGACGATACCGGCGCGTCACGGCCCCGCACGCGTGCCGGATCGTATGCCCTCGGTATCACCACGGTAAACGTGCTGCCGTGCCCCGGTTCACTCTGCAGCCGGATCTCGCCACCCAGCAGACGGACCAGTTCCCGGCATATCGATAAGCCCAGGCCGGTGCCGCCATGTCGCCGATTGACATTACCATCTGCCTGGCGGAAAGCCTCGAATATCAGCTCATGCTGGTGAGCCGGAATACCGATGCCCGTATCGCGCACGGCCAGTGCCAGCCGGTCGCCCGTTTCACGGCGAATCTCCAATGAGACTTCGCCCCGCTCCGTGAATTTGACGCTGTTCGCGAGCAGGTTCTTCAGCACCTGTTCCAGCCGCTGCTGATCCGTATCAATCGATTCCGGACAGGACGCATCCACCGACGCGCGGAACGACAGCCCCTTCGCCTCGGCCTGCGGCCGAAAGGCACGGCTGAGATCGTCGACCAGCTGTGCTATCGGCAGGGGTTCTGGCCGCATCTCCATCCGGCCGGCCTCGATTTTCGAGAGATCGAGTACGTCGTTGATCAGCGCCAACAGATCATTGCCGGCCATGAGTATCGTTTCCGCGTACTTCACCTGTTCGTCGCTCAGATTTCCTTCCCGGTTATCAGCGAGCAACCGAGCCAGGATAAGCGCCGAGTTGAGTGGCGTCCGCAACTCGTGCGACATGTTGGCCAGAAAGTCGGACTTGAAACGACTCGCCTGTTCGAGTTCCCGAGCACGCAGTTCCAACGTGGCATGAGCCCGGCTGAGGTCGTCGCGCTGGGTCTCGAGTTCTTGCGCTTGTTCTTCCAACTGCGTGTTCGTCTGTTCCAACTCTGCCTGCTGGTTCTCGAGACGGACTTGCGATTCCTGGAGAGCGCGACTCTGCTCCTCGAGTTCTTCGTTGGCCACGCGCAGCTCCTCGCCCTGCACCTGCAGTTCTTCGGCCTGCTGTTGGGTCTCCTGCAGCAGATTCTGGAGGTGCGTGCGGTAATTCGCAGACTGCACCGCCACGCCGATCGAACCGGATACGCGCTCCAACAACTCCTCGGCTCCCGCGCCC
>JBFWYF010000123.1:0-11793 GCA_050186685.1 Pirellulaceae bacterium | reverse complement strand
CAAAACTGCGCGAAAGTTATGAACCGGTAGCGGCACTAGGATTGCCGGCTTCCGATACAGCCAAGACGTCACCCGAAGTTCAAGCGCGAGATCCCGCCACGGGCTGGTCCAGTTCCTGCAGCAACTCGAGATGTGCCTTGGCGCTTCCCAGGGCCTCCTCGGCAAGGGCTTTGGCAAACGGCGCCGTCGACAAGCCGTCGACGCAACGCTGAATAACCGCAATGGTGGTCCGCTGCCCTTCGATCAGTTTCTTGCGCAGGAAATCGAACGAAAGATCGTGGTACCCGGTGAATTCCATCGGAAATGCGCCGGCCGACACGGTGCCGTTCGATTCGAGTATCAACTCACCCAGACGCTCGACCAGTGACTGCTGATCCGCCACGATCTGCGCAAGTACGAACCGAGCGCGATCGTCTCCGCGATGCCAGCTGGGCGTCGCGAAGTGGAGGTACATCGCCAGGGAACGGCTGAGGATGACCACCAGACGATTCAGGAGTTCAATCGTAGTTACCGACGCCATGTCGTATTCTCAGTTCTTCTCGGCTCAAGGGGGCCATCTTAGCTTAACAGGTGTGCCGCCGCGGCCTCGGACCAGCGTTTCAGGCCTTCCCAGTTCAGAATCAGCAGGATCGTCGGGGCGGTGACGAGCCACAGATAGACGCCCTGCAAAGAGACGTCGGGGAAAGAAAACGGCCGGCGGCTCTCCGATGGTTCGTCCATCGTCATCGTCTTGACGATCCGCAGGTAGTAAAACAGGCTCACCGCGGTGTTCAACCCACCCACAACGAGCAGCACGATCAGGTAGGAAGCAGGGCGACCCGCTTGGACACTGATCTGATAGCCATCGGCGAGCGATGCGAAGACCGCAAACTTGCCGACGAATCCGGCCAGAGGCGGCAGTCCCACCAGGCTGAAGAGGATCAGCGAAAAGCAAATCACCGTCAGCGGGCACGAGCGGATCAGTCCGGCATAATCAGCGATTTCCTCCGAACGCATGGCGTTGCGCAGGAAGGCGACGACGACGAACGCGCCCAGATTCATGAACAGATACACCGTGATATAGATGGCCAGCCCACCTACTGCGCTGGCCGCGGCGGTCGAATCTTTCCCCACCATCTCCATCAGGGCGGCAACTGGCATCATCATGTAACCCGCGTGTGCAATCGTGGAGTAGGCCAGCAGTCGCTTGATGTTGGTCTGTCCATACGCCGCCAGGTTACCGAAGGTGCAGGTAATCACCGCGAAGAACGTGATCAGCACACCCATGAAGGATCGGGCCGGAGCCAGCGACGCAATGGCGGCCTGGCGGGGAGTGAGTGGCTGGCCTTCCGTCGCGTGGGATTCCGTGCTGTGAGGGGCGGTGGCGTGAGGTGCGGTCGGTTCGGTTGCTCCGTCCGCCGGTGCCGCGTGGGCTCCCGTGTCCTGTTCCGCCACGGCGAACAGCCCGCGCGCTTCGGCGGCGGGCAATTGAGCTGTTTCGCTCTGCGCTGCGAGCGCCAGAGAACGGGCTCCCGGCTGATAACCCGGTTCCGGGATGGCGCCAAACCCCAGCGCGACGCGGACGAGCAATGCCAGGGCAGCGGCCTTGGATGCGACGCTCAAGAACGCATTCACCTCGGCACTCGCCCCCTCGAAAACGTCCGGGCACCAGAAGTGAAACGGCACCGCCGACAACTTGAATGCCAGCCCCACCGCAATCATCAATCCGCCAAGGGCCAGAACCATCACCTCACTCGGCGGACATTCGGGCAAACGTTCGGCCAGTCGCCAGGCCAGCGTCGGCAAATGAGCCGTGTTGAGCAGACCGGTAATCAGGCTGATGCCGTAGAGCATAACCCCGGCCGTCCCCGCTCCGAACACCGAGTACTTCAGGGCTGCTTCGCTCGCCAGCCGCCTTCCCTTCAGCAACCCGGCCAAGGCGTACGAGGGAACGCTCGCCATTTCCACGGCGAGGAACATCATCAGCAAATGGTTCGCGGACGCCATCAGGCACATCCCCAGGGTCGCACCGAGGACGAGCGTATAAATGTCCGCGCTGTCTTCGCGGTCCGGAATTCCGGACAGCCACGTGAACACCGTGAAGAGCAGGGCGAAACCAATGAGGACTGCCCGCATGAACACCGTGAATGGATCGTACACGAGCATGCCCGTGAAGATTTCCATCCGCGACGCGGCATACGGGCTGCTGGCCACCTGATCGATTCCCAGATGAAACCAGGGTGCGGCCAGGTACAGGGCGAACGCGCTGCCTGCAAATGCGAAAATCGATGCATTCACCCGCTGGCCGATGCCGAAGATGCGAAGCAACAGCATCAACAGGATCGTGCCACACAAGGCCAGCTCGGGCAGGAAGACTCCCAAACTGGAATCCGGAGTCGCCAGCGAGCCACCCGTGGGAAGGCCCCTGGAATCCATAATGAACTGGCTGACAAGTTCGTGGAGATTCACGGCTATGGTTTCAATCCGAAGCGAATAAGGTCCACGGTCCGCATGCTGATCAACGGTTCGACGACGCTACGTGCGCCGTAGGCGGCGGGGGCAAAACGCTGACAAAGTCCGCAGCGGGTTGGACTTCTCCAGCCGCCACGACCGACCGCGGCGCCTGCTCCGCGGCGACGGACGCCAATTCCTCACGCTGCATCCGCATCCGTTCCGTCCTGCGCGTCCAGGCCGCCAAATCCTCGACCTGACGCTCGACGGTCGGAGCCAGGTAGCGGAGGCAGACGTGGTAGGGCAGGACTCCAAACAGAATCGCGCCGGCGAATAGAATTCCCGCAATCGCATTCTCGCGGGCATTGCTCGGCGTCAAGTGGTCCCCATGCGGGCCTTTGTACTCCGGTCCGAGATACACTCGCTGGATCGCCCACAAAATGTAGCCGGCCGTCAGAATCACCACGGCCGCCGAGACCACGGCCATCGCCGGGCTGTACTTGAAGACGGACAGCACGACAAAGACCTCGCCAATGAAGCCGCAAAGACCCGGCAGACCCAAGCCCGCGAAAAAGATTCCGATCGACAGGGCGGTGTACACCGGCATGCGGCCGAACAGGCCACCAAATTCGTCCAGGTTCCGGTGATGGACGCGGTCGTAAATGACCCCCACCATAAAGAACATGCCAGACGAGCTGATGCCATGGGCGATCATCTGGAACATCGCACCCTGGACGCCCATGTTCCAGTAGTCGGCGTCATACAGGTTGAACCGGTTGGCCGACCAGACACCCAGCCCCAGGACGACGTATCCCATGTGGCTCACGGAACTGTAAGCGACCAGCCGCTTGAAGTCTTTCTGAGCCATGGCGGCGAAGGCGCCATAGACCATGCTGACTAGGCCAACGAGACAGACGATGTAGGCCCAGTCGTAACCGCCGAGCGGGCAGATCGGGTAACAGATGCGGATGATTCCGTAGCCACCCATTTTGAGCAGCACCCCGGCCAGAATCATCGAGATCGGAGTCGGAGCTTCGACGTGCGCATCCGGTAACCACGTGTGCAGGGGTACGGACGGAACCTTCACAATGAAACCGATGAACAACAACAGGAACGCCCATTCCTGCAGCGTCCATCCAACCAAGAGTTCATCGTCGAAGCAATCGGTGTGCTGTCCCACGGCTGCCAGGGCCAGCAGGTTGAAGGTGTGCACCGGCTCATGATTCGGAGCCATGACCACGCTGTCGGCGGGCAGCACGGCACCGGATCCGTCCGAGTTTCGCGGGACGAAGGCCCGCACCACGCTGCTCACGATCGGATTCTCGTTAATAGCCGCGGCCACGCGGCTGGCCGCGTCACCTCCGGGGGCGGTGCGCACCGTAATCTGATTGGCCGCTTCATCAAACACGGCCGTCGTCTCGCCCGCATCGGCAGCACGGGTGAACTCGATCGTCAGCGGGCGCTGCGCAAACCGCTCGCTCCGCATCAACTCCAGCGAAGCGTTTGGCCGCTGCGGGTCCGGCGCCGTCACGACGCGACCCAGCCGCGCCTCATCCCCCGGCGCGATGTTCAGTCGGTCCCAAGCCACCTGCGGCGACGGGTTGTCGCGATAGAGATCCGAAACTTTCGCCACCTGACGCAAATCACTGTTGAAATACAACAACAGGATCGCGATCAACATCAGCACGCTGCCGACCAGCGTATACAGGAAGAACTTGATCGCCGCGTACTCGCGACGCGGGCCGCCCCATACGCCGATCAAGAAGTACATTGGCAGCAGCATGACTTCCCAGAACACATAGAACAGGAAGAAGTCCAGCGACAGGAACACGCCCAACATGCCCGTTTCCAGCAGTAGAAACAGAATGCAGTAAGCCTTCACGTACTTCTTGATCGACCAGCTGGCTCCCATGGCCAATACGCTGACCACGGCGGTCAACATGACCAGCGGGAAACTGATCCCGTCGACGCCCATGAAGTAATAGATGTTGAAGGATGGAATCCATCCGAGGTTGAAAACATTCTGCATGTCCGCTGCGCTGGCCTCGAAACGCGTCTCGTCGAAGCCAAGCAGCCCGACCACGCAGAGCGCCAGCACGCCGAGCGTAACCAGCAGCGTCAAGTAGCGCAGTAGTTCGTGCTGCCGGCTGGGGACGAACGCCAGCGCTAGAGCACCGATACAAGGCAGAAAGACAATCAAGCTGAGCAAAATCGTGGGACTCATTGATCCAGCTATCCGGCCAAGGAGGTGTTCCAGAGGCTAATCAAGACGAAAATCGTCACCGCGCCAATGACGATGAACATGACGTACTGCCGCACCCGACCCGTCTGGACCTGGCGCAACGAGACTCCGGTCGCGTACGTCCATTCCGCAAGGCGATTGATCAAACCGTCGACCACGATACGGTCGGCAGCCATTTCCCACGCTTGCGAAAACCACTTCGTGACGGCGGCGATGCCGTCAATCAGCCAATCAATCCAATTGCGATCGAAGCCGGAGATGATCCGGGACAGTCCCAACGTAGGCCGCACAAATAGCCAGTCGTACAGCTCGTCGAACCACCATTTGTTGATCAACAGCCGGTACACCGGAGCGAACTGCCGTTGTACTTCCGCCGGATTCAACCGGCCCAGGCCGTACATGACGGTGGCCAACAGGAATCCCGAAAAGGCCGTGCCGATGGCGATCAAGGTCACAGGTACCACGATCGCGGGACTGTGACTGTCATGCTCGTTCGGCCACACCCAATCGGGCAGCCAGACAGCGTGCACCGTCGCGGCGGTGCCGGCCGGTCGGGCGCTTTCCAGAAGTCGGGCGAGGGTCAGATCGGTGAAGAACGGCACGCCGCCCACCAGGTAGGCCACCAGCCCCAGCGCCGCCACGGCGAGCACCACGCCGCTGGCCAGTAGCGGCAGATTCCCGACCGCGATGCCTCCGCCGGCATGCCCATGACTGTCATGACCGTGGGCATCATAACCGTGGGCATCGTGCCCGTGTCCGACAGTTGAGCCGTGCCCAGGCGTCTCGTGTTGCTGTGCAGGGCTCCCGTGATCGTGGCTCGCGTGGCCGTGACCATCGTGGCCGTGACCATCGTGACCTGCTGTCACCGGATGAGCCGGCACAGCGGTATCACCACCCGCTCGCGTACGAATTACGGCGAATGCTATTACGGCCACCAAACCTCCGACCAACGCCTGGTACGGTGTCCAGGCGACGGCAACGGCCATGACCGACAGAATCACGAGCGGCATGTACATCGTGGGTGGCGACTCGTGAGCGTGATCGAATCGATGGCGGTTCCGGGGTGCGCCGGCGAACGTCATGTACCACATGCGGAACATGTAAAACGCCGTGATCGCGGCACCGCCGCCAGCAGCCAGGAAAAATATGCCTGACCACGCCGAGGGATTGCTTTGCCAGTAGGAAAACGCCTGCTCGAGAATGGCATCCTTCGAATAGAACCCGCTGAAGCCGAGCCCTGTGAGGCTCGCTCCCCCGATCCAACCCATCATGAACGGAATACCGGCACCCGCGATCGCCAGGCATCCGACGAGCATGGTGTAGGCCGTTACCGGCATCTTGTGTCGCAGACCACCCATTTCTCGCATGTCGTTCGTGTGCACGGCATGGATGACCGATCCCGAGCACATGAACAAGAGACTCTTGAAGAACGCATGCGTAATCAGGTGCAAGAGGCCCGCCAGCCAGCCACCCACACCCAAAGCGAGCATCATGTAGCCGAGCTGGCTGACCGTAGAGTACGCCAGCACGCGTTTGATGTCCGTCGCGGTAATTGCGATCGTCGCGGCAAGGAACAGCGTAATACACCCGACCACGGCGATAACCAACAGGACTTCCGGCGTGAAGACCGGATAAAACCGGCCCACAAGATAGACGCCGGCCGCGACCATCGTCGCCGAGTGGACGAGCGCCGAAACAGGCGTCGGGCCCTCCATCGCATCGGGCAACCACACGTGCAGCGGGAACTGGGCACTCTTGCCGACGCATCCGGCAAAGATCCCGATGCCGGCGACGACCAATAGCCAATAACCCGTGCCGCTGGCGCCAGCGGCGGTCGACGCGTGGAGCTCGGCCAGGCGAGCGGCCACGGCCGCGTCGACTTCGTTCCGAGGAGCGTCCGCGCCGAGTTCCGCGATGACGCGCCCGATTTCGGCCTGAGAATCAAACGACTGCATGCCGGCGGGCACGGCCAACTGGCGCTGATTCGCTTGCGATCGTACCAGTCCGAACAGGCCCGGCTGCGCGATGTCGCCATTGGGATGTCGAATATCGCCAAACGAAAAAGTGCCTAACGCGCTCCAGAGCGCCATCAGGCCGATGATCATGCCGAAGTCGCCCACTCGGTTCACAATGAACGCCTTGTTGGCGGCGGTCGATGCACTCTTCCGCTCGACGTAGAACCCGATCAGGAAGTAGGAACAGACGCCCACCAGCTCCCAGAACATGAAGACCATCGCGATATTGCCGGCTACGACCAGTCCCAACATGCTGAAACAGAAGAGGGACAGGTACTGGAAAAACCGGTGATATCGGCCAGGTCGATGCAAGGGCTCGCCGCTGCTCGTCGTAACCTCGTGGTCCGTAATGTCATGCAACTCGTCGTGCATGTACCCCATCGCGTAAATGTGAATCAACGTCGCGATGAACGTCACCATGCAGAACATGCAGACCGTGAGCGCATCGATGTAGTAGCTGATGCTGATGCGCAACCGGCCAAATTCGCCGAGCACCCATGGGCCGAGACCTGGCAGCTGGAATTCACCTGCGTAGTACGCGGGTTCCGGCTGGCCGAAAGCCGCACCGGCCGCGGCATGGTCTCCCGCTGAGTCGGCCGGAGCGGCCTGGGGCGTATCCGCCGCCTGCGCCGGATCCTGACCGCGCACGATGCGTGCCGCGGCCGCGTCGGGCTCGGTAGATTGCTGTGCGGAGCCATGGCCAGCGCCGTGTTGCCCAGCGCCATGTTGATCAGCGGCCGGATCCGCAGGGCCGTGTCCGCCCGCGCCATGGCCCGCCTCACCATGGCCTGCCTCACCATGGCCTGCCTCACCATGGCCGCCGCCGTGATGGACGCCGACCACGTCGTCGGAGGGCCAGTGGTGGGTCAACCAGATCCCGAGGGCCAAAAATGAGAGGACGGCGGACAGCGCGATGGCGGCGACCGATACGGGCGCCGCGTTCTCGCCAGCCGAGCCCATCCATTTGGCGCCGGCGATCAGAATAATAAAGAACGAGAGCAGCGGGACGAGCACCGCTCCACCCAACAAGATGGGCAACCAGAAACTAGGTGTGGGATCCATTAGCCTTTGAGGTCGTCGGCACGGTCGACGTCAATCGTGGTGTGATTGTTGTAGAAGTTCAACGCGATGGCCAGCGCCACGGCGGCTTCGGCCGCGGCCAACACGATGACGAACAGCGCCATCAGCTGACCATCGAGCCCCAAGGAATCGCCGCGCAGGATTGGACTTCCGAACGCAATGAAGTTGAGGTTGGCACCGTTCAAGACGAGTTCGACGCCCATCAAGATGCCCATAGCGTTCCGTTTGGTGGCCATGCAGACAGCGCCGACGACGAACAGCACGGCACCGACCACAAGGTATTGCGAAACGCTCACAGTTCCCAACAACGGGATCATGACAGGGCCTCCCCCGAGTTCTCGACAGCGGTAGGCCGCTTTTTCGTGCGGGCCAGGTACGCAGCGCCGATCAGAACAACTAACAAGTGCATCGAGACGATGACGAACGGGAGCATGTATCCCGACATGCCGTCTCGGCGCTGGGCATCCGATTCGTGCAATTTGTCCACGCGCACGCCGGACAATCCTAGTCCAATCTGGGTCACGGCCTTGACGTCGGACAGCGGTACAGCCGCCGGATCCGGATTCGGCGTATTCCAATCCTTCACACCAAAGGCGGCGGACGTGAGGACAAACAGCAGGGAACCGCCTACGATCAACGCCAGGACCCACTCGCCGGCTCGCGTTCGCATCGAGACGAATTTAGCCTGCGCGGTCAACATCACGCCGAAGATCAGCAGCACGAGCGTGCCGCCGACGTAGATCATCAGCTGCATGGCCCCGACAAATTCCGAACCGGCCAGAAAGAACAGTCCGGCCGAGGCAGCCAGGGACAGGACCAGATAGAACGCCATATGGACGACGTTGCTGGAAAACAAAACGGCCAGGGCAAACCCGCATGTCAGCAACGCGAACAGCGAGAAATAGAACTGCTGCCAGAATTCCGTGGTTGCAATCAGCATCACTCCGCTACCTCCCGCGAGTCGTTCCCACCCGGCTCGCCACCTAGGGCCATACTCAGTTCCGACGTCGGGCGGCGGCCGCTGATCGATTTGGTCCAACGGTCAGCGCCCACGCTCAGTACGTCGGTCCGAGTCGTGTGGGCGGCTGGTGCGGGCGGCGTGGCGGCCGGCGACGTTTCCGCCGGTTCGGTGACCGCGGGAGCTTGCAGCACCCAGCTTTCGCGAACCTCGTAGGGTTTGACGTCGAGCCCGAACGGGCTGCCCACCATTCCCCCCAGCGATGGCAGTCCGCTGACTTGCCAGCTCACAGCGCCCAGAAAGCAAAACGCGGCAATTGGCACGCAATACTTCAGGCACGTCGTCATGACCTGGTCGATACGCAAGCGAGGCAACGTCCAGCGAACCCACATCATCACCGTCACGCCCAGCACGGTTTTCAGCAGGAAATTCAGGCAACCGGCCAGATTCCCGAGGTAGACGGCCACAGCGGCCGATCCGCCCATCGCCTCGAGACCCCGCGACAAGGCCGGCACAATCACTCCATCAAACAGGGGTAACGGACCATTCCAGCCACCAAAGAACAGGATCGCGGCCAAGCCGGCGACCGTGAACATGGAACCGTACTCGGCCATGAAGAAGAAACTCCACCGCAGGCCCGAATACTCGGTGTGGAAGCCGGCCACCAGTTCACTCTCGGCCTCCGCCAGGTCAAACGGCGCTCGATTGACGCTCGCCACGGCACAGGTGAAGTAGACCCAGAACACCAGGAAGGTGAACGGATCGTGGAAGATCAGCCAATTCGTGAACAGTCCCGCCTGCATTTTGGCAATGGTCACAAGGTTCATCGTGCCGCACACGAACACGGGAATCACGATACACAGCCCGAGCGGAACCTCGTAGCTGACGACCTGCGCCGCTTCCCGCATGGCACCGAACAAGGACCATTTCGATCCGGAAGCATAGCCAGCGAGGATGACGCCGAAAACTTCCAGTCCCAGCACGGCCACCACGAAGAAGACGGCTGAGTTGACGTGCTGTGCCACCCAGCCGTCGCTGAACGGCAATCCGACGTACGCCGTGAAGCTCGCCCCCATGCTGACATATGGGGCGACGCGAAAGAGCAGCGGATCGGCGTCCTTGGGCGTAATGTCTTCTTTGGCGAGCAACTTGATGCCATCCGCCAGGGTCTGCAGCCATCCGAACTTACCGCCCACGCGTGTCGGACCCAGCCGGTCCTGGATGCGCCCGGCGACCTTGCGCTCGAGCCAGATAAAGACCAGTGCTCCGACAGCCAGGACCTGCAACAGCAGTGCACACTGAATCAGCGCCGCGACGACATAGCCGACCGCACTGTCGCGTGACAACTCGAGACCGACCAGACCAACGATCGCGTTCAAGACTTGGTTGGTGATTTCACCCACAGTTCAGGCGTCCTATCGACATAGGCGGGTGGCTCGCGGGGGCTTCCCAGACTCGAAGCTGGCACTTCGCCACGGCCTACAAGGGGCTTCGTTTGTCGTGGCCCGTGACGTGCTGGCTCTCCGTCCGCATCAAAGAGCGTGAAATATGGCACAAGGCGATAGGATTCGACAAGCCCCCGAGAGGCTCAAAATGCCGGCACCTCGGCGAGAGCACTTGAGCCGCAGTTTCGCCTCGAAAAATTCGCCATGGGCGGGTGTAGAAAAGGTAGGGCTGGCGTACCATCACAGAGTCGCGGCGACACGCTGTGCGGACTTTGCCCCCTCGTCCGCTCGGTGCTTTTGTTTCCTTTTCGGTCCAATTTGCTGAGCGAACGATTGATCGATAACCCTTCGGTCGAGTCGCTGTATGCGAGTGCCCGACGCGCGGCGCTCCTCGGCCTGGTGCTCAACCTGGCTCTGGGGGTCACGAAGCTCATCGGCGGAGTATGGGGATCGTCGTTCGCCCTGCTGTCGGACGCGGTTAATTCGCTGGGAGATGCGCTGGTTTCGATCAGTGTCCTGGTCGCCCTGTGGTACGCCCAACGTCCGGCCGATGCCGAGCATCCCTACGGCCACACACGTGCCGAAGCCGTCGCGGCATCAAACATCGCGCTGCTCATCGTGCTTTCCGCGCTGCTGGTCGGCTGGGAGGCCATCCAGCGTCTTGGCGTGCCTCACCCTGTGCCTCCCCTGTGGACCCTCTGGATCGCGGCCGCCGGTGCCCTGCTGAAGGAGGGGTTGTACCGCTACAAACGGGCTGTCGCCCGACGAACGGGCTCGTCCGCCATCCTGGCGAACGCCTGGGACCATCGCAGCGATGCGTTATGCTCCCTGGCGGTTCTCTGTGGGCTGGGAGTCGTACGAGTTGGCGGACCAGCGCTGATCTGGGCGGATGAAATGGCGGCGCTGGTCGTTGTCGCCGCCATCGTGTGGTCGGGTGCCCGACTGTTTCGGAGCAGCACCAGCGAACTGCTCGACCCCCAGGCCGACGAGGAACTCGTGCGGCAGATTCGGGAACGGGCTAGCCAGGTGGACGGAGTGTGCGCCGTCGAGAAGCTCTGGGTTCGCAAGACCGGGCTGGAGTACCTCGCCGACATCCACCTGCAAGTAGCTGCCAGCTTGACGGTGGATGAAGGCCACCGCATCGGCCATGAGGTCAAGGACCTGTTACTCGGCGATTTTGCCAGCCTGCGCGACGTCCTCGTCCACCTGGAGCCGTTCCCGCACCAGCACGAATGTTGACTGGTTTAAGGGACGTCCCTGGCAGTTGCGACCGTGACCTGGTCAATCAGCGCCGTACCGCCAGCGTTGCCCCGAGCCGGGATGCCGATCCGCAGACGGACCGTCGCAGTACCGTCGGGAACCGCGAACTCCGCCGTGATGTCTTCCCACTCTCGAACATCGTTCGACAGCATGCGGTCGGCGGACCGCGCAAATTTCTCGTAACGGCTTCCCGTACCATCCAGGCATTGCACGACTATCATCGGCAACGTGGACAATCCCCGGGTTTGTACCCGGGCCGAGACGCGTTAGGATTGGCCCGGCACAGCGCCCTTGAGCTCCTGGTGGACGGTGTTGGCGACGGTTGTGGCTGGATGTTCGGCGGCGACGTGTAGCGCCCGTGCG